>CAYSGV010000173.1:0-6216 GCA_964430685.1 uncultured Gammaproteobacteria bacterium | reverse complement strand
ACTATCTAAAACCAACAACTTCTCAATCTCATTCAATTCCTATGGCCAAAGCAGGTCATGACATTATTGCCAAAGCACCTACCGGTACCGGTAAAACGGCTGCATTTATATTGCCGGCATTGGAGCGAATTTTATTAGCTAAAACGCGCCAAAAGGCACGTATTTTAGTGTTAACGCCAACACGTGAATTAGCCAATCAGATTACCGATGTTATTTATCAATATGGTAAAGAGTTACGTGTCAACGCGGTAAGTATTTTGGGTGGCATGCCCTATCATGTGCAATTACGTAAATTATCACGTCCATTGGATATTATTGTCGCTACGCCTGGACGGTTAATTGATTATATGCAACGTGGTAATTTAGATTTTTCACAGATCGAAATGGTAGTGCTTGATGAAGCGGATCGAATGTTGGACATGGGTTTTAGTGAAGATGTACTTTATATTCTTAATGCAACACCTAAAAGTCGTCAGACTTTATTATTTACGGCGACAACGGATCAGCCATTAATCAAATTAGCGCGAACGATTTTAAAATCGCCGCAACAAATAGATATTACCAGGGATAATATTACCCTCGAAAATATTGCGCAGCGTGTACACATTGCTGATGATATTCGACATAAATCAAAATTACTACAACATCTATTAAGCTCTGAGAATGTGTTCAAAGCCATTATTTTTTCGGCAACCAAACGCAATGCCGATGATCTGGCTAGACAATTGCGTGATGCTGGACATAAAGCAGATGCATTACATGGTGATATGAATCAACGTAAACGTAACCGTACGATTGATGAATTCCGTCATGGTAAAACGCAATATTTAATTGCGACCGATGTCGCAGCTCGCGGTATTGATATTAATGATATCAGCCATGTTATTAATTTTGATATTCCTCGTTTTGCTGAAGATTATGTACATCGCATTGGCCGTACCGGACGTGCTGGTAAAAATGGCACCGCGGTTTCATTTGTGTTGTCTAGTGAAGGTGCGCACTTAAAGCGCATCGAAAAATTTACGGGTCAAACAATCGCATGCAGTACCATCCCTGGTTTAGAACCTAAACAAAGAGCATATGGCAGTGGTGGTAATGGTGGTGGTCGCGGCGGTAGAGGCGGCAGCGGGAATAGAGGTAGCCAATCGGAAAAACCATGGCAGCGTCAAAGCCGTCCAGGTGGTTTTGCCAAATCGCGATTCGACCAAGGTAAAACCGGTAAGCGTTTTGCTCGCAAAAAGGATTGAATGGTTAATATTTAATGAATTTAAAGTAAAATAATATATTAGGTTTTGCCATATTGTGTATCAAGGAATATTTTCTTCATGCACGTCGTTACCTGGTGAAGCTGTAAACATGCCAACCCATGTCATTCCTGGTTGGAGGCTCAACCTCCCAACTACGTCATTCCCGGGCGAAGGCTGCAAGACGATGGTGATAGTATTTATGAGTCACTACAGCCGCAGACCCGGGAATCCAGAATATATTTTTCTTACGGAGTTTGTAATTTTCTTAATCGAGGCTACGGCTCTTCGCCCTGGAATGACGGAGTGGAGTAGGTACGGCCCGTAGTTTGATTTTCAAGCAAAATCAGGTTAATATTCGCCTCACTGTCTATAAATATTAACCCTGTTTGAAGAATAATCTTGGTAAAAACTTAATCCAACTAAAACTATTAGGAGCGGGTCCATGCACGAACTTAATCAAATATTTAGCATTTTAAGGGGGTTATTACAGAGTCTGCTCATATTAGTTGGCGAGGATCCTAAAAAAAATTGTACGTTCGGGGAATTCACTCTTTCACGTAGCCAGCTGAGAGCGATTGAATTACGCCAAATCCAGAATCCAAATATTCGAGATATCTATCAGTTTGTCATAGATGCTCTAGAGTCGTTGCAAGGAAGTGTAATTTCAGTTTCCGATGCTGCTACGCGTGTTCGGACATTACTACTTTTTGTGATGCAGACAATGCGCTCAAAGGCATATCTGCAAGTGGTTAAACCAGTTACTGTACCGGCTACGCTTGCATCAACCTCAGCAAGTTTAACTGGAAGCGCTGTATCTCTAAGTTCACCGGCGCCAGCAGCCATAAAACAAGCACCGGGATTAACAACACCTGTACCGTCTCCATCTATAGAAAGTGTAACAGCTGCTAAACAAAGCGTACTGCCTGCGCCACTCACAAGGCCAGTAGCAGCTGCTGCGCCACGGCCATTACCTGTTCCGTCTGTAGCGCCCGTAGCGTCACTTACTGCATCGGCACCCGTACCAGCAGCATTAATACCACCTAGAACTGCACCACAGCCATTACCTGCGCCGTCGGCGTTAAAACCAGTTGCATCGCTTAATGTATTGCCCACAACGCCTATTACTGCACCCGTGTTATCAAACCCGGCTGCGGCCGCATCTGCATCAACATCTGTTGTCCCGGCGATCAATCAACCGGCACACGCTGAAGTAGAAGCGATTGCGGCAGTTAAACAATTTGAAACAGATTTTGTCAATGGTTTTGGTCGCTTCCTTGCAATTGCAAAACGCGAAGATACGGATCGATTTGTGGCGATGCGCTGGTTAAGTGAAATGCTAGGAAAATTCAGAGCGAGACTTGTAGCAGGAGCACAAGATGATTGTTTTGCTACAGTGCGGCAATTGTGCATAGAAATGCTGGACCAAGATATTTATACAAATAGTCCAGGATACCGATTACAAAACTGGTGTCTCAAAGCAAAAAATAGTACAGACAATAAACAATTTGCCAATCTCTTGGCAGAATTAGTAGCAGTCATTCGTGATTTTCCTGAACAAAGCAGTGAGATATATATAATTCTTCGAGAAGAAGTGCCCGATCTATCTTATAGACTTGACTTAAGCAGCAATGCGCAGTTGAAAGATGCAAAAGTTCATCCACATGTTCTAAGCATATTATTACATATTTTTCCCAGTTACTTATATAGACACATTACCCATCTGGTTACAGTAGAAAGTAACAATATACGGTTGTGGCAACAATATGAGAAATTTGTGACAGACTATCTCTTAGAAATGCGTCATGAAAATATTTTGAGAGATTGTTATCAGCGAGGGGATGAATTAGCGCGTGATGAATACGAAAGAAGTTTATTTTCAACCTTATTAACTCGCTATAAGACAATGCCTGCCGAAACTGTAGCTAAATCATTTTTGAAGCATCTACAACCGATTCTTGATAAGGAACGTATCTTTTTGACGTTTGAACTTATTAGACGCTTCTTAGCAGACATGAATCCGGGTGATTTCTATTCACCATTTTACACTCGCGACCATATGCATAACTATGCAACAATGACCCAGCAAAATTTAGCTCATTACCAAAACGCAGTGATCACATTAACGCATGGGCTATTTATATACTGCTACGAAAATGTTGATAAAAGAACTACTGCAAAATTGATCGGCATAGCGATGCAAAGATACGCTAGCCATTTTTCTGTGCCTGAAGACGCAATTCAAAGACCAATAGTTGATACAAGTAAATTGATTACATTGCTGTGCATATTTGTCGAAGTATTTGATGATGTTGATGCGCGCAAAGAGCTCAGTGAACAGTTGACACAGGAAGAATTGGCATACCGCTATGCCCAAGTACAATTGGCCGCGTATTTTAATCGATTGAAAAAAGAATTATCGCAAGAGGAATTCATCACTTGCTTAAAGAATTTACGTCTAAGCTTTCAGCAACCGGCAAATTGCCAACGTTTTCGCGACGATAGATTGATGTGCAGCGCTATGGGGCATTTTATTACTACTGCCACAAACACTAAAGATATAATCATAAATCCACCGGTGCTCGCAGAATTTGCTTTTGAGTGCTCTCTAGTATTCGCATTCTTTCATACCCGTATGCTCTACAGTGGCATAATCAGTAAAGTATATAGCGACAGTCATCATACCTGGCAAAACACATTATTCCAGCAATATTTGCCTAAGATGCGCGAAATATTTTTTGTTGTAACAGAAATAGTGAAAGAAGATGAGAGGAGAGTTGCATTTGTTCGCTCATTTTTTGCTGAACACTTACACATGCATCTATTAGCAATGAGTTATAATCGAATCCATACGCCAAGCGAACGCTTAATTCAGATCGAATTTTATGAAACAGCGCTTGCTCTAGCAGAACAATATCCTGAACACTTAGCCACAGAACTCAATCAAATACGCAATAGTTTAGCACGCTGTTATCTCAATTATGCAGGAGCAGCAGAGAATGAACGTACGGCTAGAGATTATTACGAACGAGCGATTATCGCTCTTGTTTATAGTAGAAAAGATTTCTTTAGAGAGGCGTGTGTAGCTGCACTGTGTAACGTTTATGCACGGCCCGAATGGAAAAAGAAAATTGAAACTGCAGCAATACCACTTATGGATAGAGAAACAAATAATGCGGCTGCCTATGCAAATTGTTTACTAGCTGAAATTGAGGCGGATGACGACAGAAGAAGTTTGCTTTATCTGTCAACGCAACAGGCCGATGAATCGGTTAAAGAGGGAGAATCACCGCCATCTGTGGTAGCAGAGAGAGAGGTAAGCAGAAATGTCGTTCGACCTACAGTACAACGGTTTTCTGAAGATTTAACAAAGCTGGTGCAGTTGTGGAGTGGAGAAATCAATCTACAAACATTTGGTGAGATGAGGGATTTACTCAGTCGTTTTGCAAATCAATATGGATCGGTCATGCGCGCTTTGCATTTAACCACACGATTTCCTTTTGCAATTGAAGAAAGTGAAAATCTTGCTCTTAGAGATCAGCTGACTGTGCTAAATACTCTGCTAGCTAAAGTTAATGTGAATGATATGCAACAGCTCTTGCTGCAAATAAAAACCAATCTGCATGTGCTGCATCGCTATCAAGCTGCAACACTTGGTTGTATACATTTTTTAGCGCTTGGTGGCAGTGAAGTTTTAATTGCGCCGGAACTTGCGCGGTTAAGACAACGTTTTGCAACCAAAAAGCTAAGTACACCTGATGAAAAACAACGCTTTGCCAGTGCATTGCCCGCTATAGGTGTATTATTGCAAGACCCCGAATGCATGCGACGATTAGTTTTATTGGTACCGGTTCATTTTCCTGATTTAGTGACACTTTTAGATGCCAGTAATAATGAACATTTATGTGCACGAACAGTTTATCCTGCTTATTTAAGTATATTGCTCCATGTTTATCCGCAGAGTTTAGATAGCCATGTACACTATCTTGTTAAACACCAAGATAAAAATTTGGTTGTCTGGAATAGTTATAGAAAAGCCATGCAGGCTTATTTAGTGGCGCCAGCACATGAAACTGCATTAGCCGAATTAATTCGAAGCGGAGCTGGAGGCACGCAATATGAAACAGAACGCTTTAGAGCATTTTTAACGCGTTATTTATTGATGTCCGCAGAAAGAGGTGCTGAAAAATTAAAAGAAGATTTGCAAGAACTTTTGCAACAGGAAAAGGTATGGACAGTATTTGAACTGGTTCAACGATTTTTAATCATGTTTCATGAGAATCATCGATCAGAACCCAGTTGGGCTAGGTATGGTGTTTCCTATCAGAACATGGTTCTATCGTTATTGGATGCGATCTTCAATTATCCCTATAAAACGATTGCTGATAAAACGAAAGGATTACTCGTTGGTAGAGCCCTGCGCATATACAATGATTGTTTTGATGTACCAGAATCAGGTGTGCCACGTGCGGAGTTAGATTATGAAACATTGATTAACCTGCTAACAAGATTTGAGGCGATGCTCGAGTCATCTGTAGCGCGCGAAACCGCCGAACGAGAGATTTCCATAGTGCAGCTTACGTCTCGTCGTTTACTACATATGTTGGTAAGTTATTTGGCTGCGCGTCCGAAATCTGTACAATTTGATTATCTTGAGCAGGCTGTTGTATTGCTTAGATCTGAAAATTATTTAGGTTTAGCTTATCCAAGCCAAAGAACAATTTTGGCAGCAATCGATAATTTCATTACCAACAATGTAAATGCGATGCAAATGATTTGTGAAGATGTGATACGTCTTGTGGGAGCTAAAAAACCAAACGATGCGATGAACCTCCTTGCTTTTGTTATGGGTCAAGTCAATGAAAGTAGTGATATTGCAAGAAAGCGCGCCGACTTGCCGGTATTTCTGCGCCATGTTCTTTTTCACCATTATTTACCCTCTTGCCAACAAACAATTGATGCAATTGCCACG
>CAYSGV010000172.1:0-6228 GCA_964430685.1 uncultured Gammaproteobacteria bacterium | reverse complement strand
TGCTAACAACCCACCAAGCGTTTGCGCTGTACTACTTAATGCAGCTACACCGGCACCAGCCGTTCTTGTAAGTGGTTTAATAGTCTTCGATATGGCCTTAAGAGGATTAGGGATATTACTTTTTGATGATGTTTGTTTCGCAGCAACCGGATTTTGCCCGGTATTTTTTGCTCCGGGTTGCTCAGTAGCAGCAAGCGTTTTTTGCGCTTCATTTTTGATCTGTATTTGAACTTGATTCAATCCGGCGATAAAGCTTTTTATCTGTTCTTTTTCTTTCTTTGAAGTAAAAAAAGAATCTGCTTTTTTTTGTAATGCTTTTTTTTCTTGCTCAATCGATTGCATGAGTTTTTTGTAATCTGAGGTTTGTTTATTAGGGTTCATATCATAACTAATTATTTTGGCGGCTAGTGTACGCATGGGGAGCATTGTTTCACCGTTGGTTTTTTTTGCGGTAAGATACTCTATTGGTTTTAAAATAGGAAGAAATTTTTTCTGATATTCATTAGCTTCTGTATTAATAGCTTTTATTCTTGCTAATGTTTTTTCTAATCGTGTTATATCTTTTTTGAGATTTTCATTAGTAGGGTCCTTTTCAAGTTGTTTCTGCTTCTTCTCTAGTATTTCATTTGTAACCAACTTAAACCTTACCAACCATTGCATTGTTGTGACGCCAACTTCAGATATGCTTTCGAGTGATGAAAGTCCTAAGTTCGCTTTGATGGCCTTTCGTTGGTCAACTGGAAGCTCAATATTGCCCAATTGTTTTTCTGCTAATTCCACAAGTGTAGTGAGCAATTGCAATTGACCAGCTTGATTGTCTTGAGCAAGTAGATCGAGATGTTGGTCCATGATATCTAATTCTGAGTGGAGATTTAGCGAGGCATCGTCGGGTATTCTTGGTAGAGACGCGTGGCTTTGAATCATCTCATGAGAGTGTTTTAGAACGGTACTAACTGAGTCTAAAAGTTCTCTAGACTGTTCATCAGGAGCTGCTTGTCGTTTAACCTGAATGGCACCATTTAACATTTCTATAACATCATTACTTGATAAAATCTTCATCGCATCATGATTATTTAAGTAATGCATTTCACGTAACGGGTCTTTTACTACGCTTTCTTTATACCCTGATGGCGGTGACATAGAAACATCTTGCTGTTTATTTCTCATACATTAATCCACTTTTTAAAGGCCTACATATGGAAAAAGACTAAATTTATCAGTAGGTTATATTGAAAGTATAGTCAGCGTATCGGAGGGTTGCAAAAGCAGGGTGAGGGAGAGCCAAATGTCATCTGGCTAAATCTATGGGGGCAAGTGTGGTTGTATGAATAATCAAATCGTATGAACTAAGAGACAGTTTATAATCTACAGAGTTCAATAAAATAATGTTATTTTTTACTCTTTAATCTAACCGTATTTTCCATAAAAAACCTATAATTAAATTAATAATCTAACATAAATAAGGGCTTTGTATGTTAAGTCGCTCAGAACTTCCAGCAATTCTACAAGGTGGATATGCTTCTATTACCGATGCAGATGAACGTAAAAAGTTTCGAGACGAGTACAGGAAATTGGATCGGAAAAGGAAAGACCATGTTCTGGCCCGTCAATCGCCAGCTGATTTAACAAGACTGGCTGAAGCTTTTGACAAAATGCAACATGAGAAAGATATTATTGCGGAAAGACCAATCATTCAACAAGCACAAGCAATTAAACAGGGTTTAGCGTCCAAATCACCACTGTCAGATACTGATTTAATGACTCAAGCCCAAACAATGTTTGAACAAGGTGCAAATAGTGATGACGATTTCGTGCGTGTGCGAGCTTGGGAATTAAAAATTGGTCTCAGTGCAAGTAACAACCAGGTTAGTATAACAAAGGGCAAAACTGAAAATGGCGAAACCAAATTCATAGTCACGACAGGGTCAGCTGGTCGGGATCCTATAACCACAAATGTATCGCGAGCTGAATTAGAAAAGACGCTACAAACGAGTCAGGCTTATGCCGCTATCCAGGTTGTTACATCCCCCCCATCGACGAATGTAAAGCCTGTAATACCTGTGCCAGCTAAAACACCTGTCGCCCCAGTAGACAATTCAGCCATTTTATTACAAGAAAAATTCACTGATACAAAAGATAAGCAGGCCTTCCTCATCGCACTGAGCGAAATTAAAGATCCGGAAAAAAAGAAAAGGGTTTTGATGCAACAACGCGCTATCGATTTAAAAGCATTAGCTCGTTCCCCTGGTACCAGTAACGATGACAGAGATATGATCAACAAAATGCTCCAGAGTACTCAAAATGTAACGCTTTCATCTGGTCAATTATGCACGCAAGCCGAAAAAATAATGTTTGAGGGTAAGAATAACTCAGGCGTAGTGCAGCAAGCTGAAGCGTTAGGTGTGAGGCTCCATGGAAGCGCTACAAGCGTATCCGTAGCAAAAAATGGATCAGGTTTTATGGTCACAGTAGGTGCAGATATGCGACATGCTAAAACAGAGCCCATTCCTGTTGACCAAGCGAAATTAGAACAGCTGGTACGAGACAATTTAACCCCAGCGTCTGCTGCAACGATTTCAGTAATGTCTGTTCCCAGTGAATCTTTGGCTGGTAATCCTAGCCAACTTCGTAAACCGCCTCCACCACCTCCAGGAGCAAGAGCGCCTAGTAGCACCGAACCTCCTAGAGCAGCAGTTAATCCTGTAGTACAGGCACCAAGCGTACAACAACCACCTAGACCCAGTACACAGCCCATTGCAGGCGCAACAGGGGTACAAAGGCTTGCACAAAATGCCAATGAATTTACAGCAAAACCAGATCAACCCAGACCTAATCCACAGCCTGTTAGAGAATTATCAGAAGCACAAAGATTCACACAACGTGCTGATGGACTATCAGCAGAATTAGAAAAATCTAAAGATCGTGTTGTTGCGTCAAATGGATCAAGTGAAACGCTTGGCGCATTCCGTGCTTGCCTAGATAGTGTAAACAAATTGAGAACAGAAATTTGCCAATTTGGTAGTCAGTCTAGCGCAAAAGAAGATAAAATAAGTGCTAATAATTTGGTAAAAGCCCTTGATGCCAAAGTAGCTGCTGCTGTAAAAGTAGTAGATAATATTATTAATCATGTCAAAAGTATCGGTGGTAGTAAACCATAACGGATTTGAATAGGAAAGACGGAAATTTTTGTTGGTGCAAAAGTTATATGCTGATGCAGCAGATATCGATCAAAATATAAAACCTATTTCCTCATTCCCTACCAAGCCTTTGCCAACCAATAACAAATTCGAAAATATCAGGTACAGCATCAGTAATCGTTAGTTCAACTGGTTTATGATTTCTTGGTCGAGGTTTAGTACCGAGGGCTGTTGCTTCATGTTCCCAGCCAGAATTAATCCAAGTGTTGTAAGGTACAAAACTTGCAAAGCCGCGGCGGGCTGCTGCGCGACGTGCATTGCCTGTATTGAATGGTGTTACTGCTGCCAGTGGTGCATATTGACTAAGCAATTTTTTTGCATCAATCGTCATAATATATTGTGGTGTCGTGCAAGCTTGCCGTTGTCGCTCAAGCCGTGCCAAATCAATCCAAAAAAAGATATGTTTGTTGAGCAGTGTATACCAGTCTGCGGGAGTTAGATCAGAAGTCAAACAACGAGCGAGTGCAGCAGGGGGCATTGGTTTTTGGTCACGGATGATAACTCCATTGGGTAATTGAATATTATCGGTGCGATGGCGGGCTACCCATTGTTTAAGCTTATTTTGTTCAAGAAGCTTTGCGGCACTGAGTAATCCATTCGCTTGGATTGATTTCCAGTTACGTTCGTCTGCTAAATGATAAACTCGTTCAATAGTGCGTTGTCTGGTCATTGTTTGTTGTTGCTCTTTCCGTGTCAGTTTCGTTGATTTTAAATAGATTCATAGAGTTTGCGATTTGATAAATTTTGAAAGAATTTTTTGTATTGACTTAAAACTTGCTGCTGTGTTAATCCAATATCTTCACCCCAGAGTTTGGGATTGTCTAAGATAAAAGCGAGCATCAAATCGATACATTTTTGGTCGTTGATTATCACGAGTTCAACGCCTTTTTCTTTTAAGAGTGATTCTGATTGCGTGAATGTTTTATTTTCGCCAATAACAACGCGCGGAATATTATTCAATAAAATAGCACCGGCACACATATAACAAGGTGACAAAGTGGTATAAAGTGTAGCGCGTTGCATGTCTTGGGGTGGAATTTGACGTTTGGTATTTTCTAAACAATCCATTTCCCCATGTTTAATCATGCTTTGTTCTTGCATGCGCTTATTGTGGCCTTGAGCAACAACTTTGTTATCTACAACTAAAACAGCACCGATAGGAATACCGCCTTCTTTCAGACCAAGCTGTGCTTCCTGATAAGCACAATCAAGAAAATAAGTATCATCTTTTGCTATCATATACGCTCCTTGGTCTATCTCTCATTAAGCTGTCAAGAAATAATGATCATCACCTTTCCTGAGGTTGACCAAGTATAATTAATAATTTACAAATTTAGAATGGGAGTTTTCAAACGGCAGAGCTATGACATTAGTAAAGTAAAATCATTATAATTTACATATTAGCCTTTGAAATGACAATTTATGTCAATTTAAATTAATCATGATAATAATCCATATACAATATATACTTAGCCGGCAAGCAAGAATGCATATTAGTAAAAACAGACTAAAATTGATTCAAGCTAAATCATTCCATGTATCATATTTACATAGGGATTTTCATAAATGGAACAGTCGAATAGATATACCTCAGATAGGTAACGCATAAGGAATGATTTATGTTGTCATGGTTATTTGCAAAATATTATGATCGCATTATGGCTGATGCAGAACAAAAGGGTTTGCAAGAATGGCGTCAATCGCTTTTGAAGGATTTATCTGGTGAAGTATTGGAGCTGGGCTGTGGTACAGGCAGCAATTTTGCGTTTTACCCACCTTCAGTCAAACATCTGACGCTTGCTGAACCAAGTTTATACATGCAACAGCAACTAAAGATGAAGCTTTTGCAATATAAGCATTTAAATGTGACTATTCTCGATTATGACGGCAATACGATACCTGCGCCAAATAATCACTTTGATGCAGTCGTTTGTACATTAGTTTTATGTTCTGTTAACAAGCCCATGGATACCTTAGCTGAAATTTATCGTATCTTGAAGCCGCAAGCAAAACTTATTTTTATTGAACATGTAGCCGCAGCTAATAATTCAAATAGACTGAATTGGCAAAAGCGTTTAGCGCCTATTTGGAAAATAATTGGCTGTGGTTGTCATTTGACACGTCAGACTGAACAATTGATCAGGCAAGCAGGTTTCGATATGCAAGAGATTACCCGCGAGAGTATGCGAGGTGTGCCACCTATTGTTCGCCCTAGCATTCGCGGTATAGCGGTTAAGCAGAATAAATCTTTAGCACAGTTTGATACACTGAATCATAGCATGGAAAGAAGTTTGGGTTGAGCTGTTTGGTCCAACGGTGACGGTTTTTCTGCACGAGCTATAAATTGTTGTATTAATATCTTTGTTGTTATTAAACAATCAAACTATAGTGTTTCACCCTGGATCGATGCTATTGACGATACCCGCCTTGAGTGCCTTCTTGAGAATTTGTGGTAGTTTGACACAGTCCAATTTATGTTTGATAATTTCAAAATGCTTTTCGATCGTTTTTTTAGAACAACCATTAATGAGCGCAATATCTTCAGCAGTTTTACCCAGAGCGTACCAGCGTATACATTCAACTTCTTTTTGAGTTAAGTAAGCGCCAGGAAAATCTTGACCTAAATAAAAGCGTTTGGTATTTTCAAATAATTGCTTTTTGAAATCTGACAGATCATCAGTAGCAGAAAATTCATCAATAATAATCGGTGGTATAAGAATTTTTTTTGTTTCAATTTGCTTGATTAAATGGAAAGCTTTATCTTTAAAATAGAAGTTAAACAATTGTAGCAATTCGATATTATTTAAGTAAAAACTTAAGATATATTTATCATCTTTAGATGATCCAAATTGATAAAATTCACACTCATCCTTATGCTTTTCCACTAAGGTGATTACATTTTTAATTTTGAAATGGCTTGCAGCCTCCTGTGCAATTTTTGTGGGTGGGCCGTGCATTTGGGTGCAAAGTATTATACTCTCGTTATAAGCTTTGGGACCTTTTCTAAAATTTGAAATTTCATAATAATGAC
>CAYSGV010000171.1:0-6238 GCA_964430685.1 uncultured Gammaproteobacteria bacterium | reverse complement strand
ATCATATGACGAAGAATGTCTGAAAATAGCCCTAGGCAAGATCAGACCTTCTTAAATAAAGATAACGATAAGGGGTGAGTGTCATGTGGGGTTTAAATTGGCTTAAAAAGCTTAGCTGGAAAAAGCAAGCAGAAGAGGTAAGTGAAAAGAGAGTAGAGGGTTCAGATACATCTGCGCCGTCGAAAGTTAAGATAAGCTTAAGGCAACGAATTGTGACGCGTTACCCAGATACGATTGATTTTTTGCAAAATAAAGGGGTGGCTGGTTATTACAAAAGAAAATGTAGCGAGATAGAAGAAAAACACCGACATGATTTGATTAAACGCTATCAATATTTAGTCGACCTTAAACAAATATTTAAAAGAGATCTGAATAATTGTAAACGCTACTCTAAAAAAATTGCGGCTACTGCACACATATACCCTCATTCTTTGGCAGAAGAATTTGAAAAGGAAAAAGTACTTTTTCGTTATCGCACAAAAATGGGTGAAGTGGAACAAGATTTTTCTACAACGTTAATTAAATTTGAAGCAAAATTTATCAAAGCAGAAAAATTATTTGCCAAAAGAGAAAAACAAGGTATTTGGCAACAAACGGGCATACCACCCATTGTGACTGAGGCTAGACAATTCTATAACCAAAATATTTTGAACAAAAAATTGCATCAGCATTTTGGCGAAGAAATGTATGCTATGAAGTGAATAGGTATAAAGATTTAGTATTTTATTTTAATGAGAGGGTTAGGCCATGGCATTAACAAAAGAGAATGCGGAAATTATACGGGCGCTACATGTAGAGTTTAGAGAATTACCGGATTCAGTAAAAATTGCAGCAAACAAGAAGCTGCTGGAAGAAGCTCAAGCATATACTGAACCATTTGATGAGGTACAAATAGCAAATATATTAAAATTACAACAAATTTACCAACAATATACTAATTTTCGTGACAACATAGCTAAGCACCATGCTTTGCTTGAACAGGTAAGCAGTGATTCAACTATATCTGATAATGATATAAAAAATAAAGTTGAATTTCTTATAGGCAAAAGATTTAAAATCATATCCACCACCAATCCGGCTAATTTTATTAACCAATTTGATAAATTGCCCTCATTCATACGCGAATTTTCGGTTGCAGAACCAGCTGAGCCAGAATCAGCTGGATCAGAATCGTCTGAACCAGAACAAATTGATCAAGCGTTAGTAGATGCTATCGCTGATTTAAAAGCGGAAGCAGAAAATATAATGCAATTTAGAACAGATAGTAACTACGAAAATCTGAAAGAAAATTTTGTGAATCTTTCAATAGAGGAACGCAATAAATTCAATATTATATATGAAAAATATTATTCAAGATTAGAAAAGTTTAATGCTGCTGTATCTGGTGTATTGCCACGATTAAGTACGGAGGTAATTGGAAACCAACGATACACAAATATACAAGAAGATGCTGACTATGTGCAGAAATTTCATACTTGGTCTGAAAATTTTGTGAGAAATAATGCTAGATATATAGCACAAATACGCGCTCAAAAAAATGCAGTTGCCCCGTCTAGCACAGGGCCATTAGCTAAACCAAATTTACCTCCACCCCCAAAAATGAGTACCACATCATTGGGGCCAGTTGTTCTTCCGACCGTCCTGCCGGCTGCAGCACGCGAGCAAGCAATAACATCATCCAATTCGCAAGGGAGATCTAACAACCCTTCAGCTGCAGCTAGAAGTTCTACAGAAGCCGTAAGAGCTGCTGAAAGCGCAACTGGCTCAACGAATGCAACAAAAGGTGCATTTGTACCGGCGAATACAGAGAAAAGGGGGAGCCGCACACATGCAAGCATTCTAGGTAGAGCAACGAGACAGCCAGCATCATCAGGAAACGCAGCTGCGGCATTATCAACAAATGCAACAGCACCCACAACAAGAGAAGTAGGTAGATTAGCTGTAAAACCAGGTCAAGCTGCATTTAATGCAGCATTAAATGCAAAATTAGCAAAGGGAGCTGGTGTTGGTGCAACAGTAAATGTAGCAGCACCGCCAGCAGAAGCAATCCCATCCGCAACGGTCGCAGAATCAGCACCCCTAATGACTCGAAGTCCAAATATGCAGTCTCCAGCGTCTGTTGAAGAAATAACCAGATTAATGCAAAAGCAACCAGTGCAAGTACAGCAAAGACCGCCGTTAACTGAAAAAGAAAAAAAACAGCATGAAAAAACTTTTAAAGATTTAAAAACACAATATGAATCCTTAGTTAAAGAAAGTATTCAATTGATGACTAAATTAGAACGTGCAGTGGATGAAAGAGATGCAATGAAAGCAGATAAGTACGATAGACAATTATCACAAATTCAAAGAAAACTTCATGAACTCGGAAATTATGCGAAAAACAATATTGACCCACGAATTAAGATTAATATTTCAAATAGTCAACAGTCGCCCAATGATTTTGCTAATGGTAATTGCGCGGGGCGGCACGATATTATTGGAAAATGTAGGTATGATGTGCGACAGAGTAATAATGCCATTGGACTTGCTCTTCCTTTATTAAAACTAGATGAATATATACCGCCACCAGTGATTCCAACGTCAGCACCAGGGCAAGCAAAATAAAAGAGTTATCGATTTTTATTGACGCTGCGCATCACGCGTGCTTTTTCGCGTTGCCAATCGCGTTTCTTTTCTGTATCGCGTTTATCGTGCAATTGTTTACCTTTAGCAATCGCAAAATTGAGTTTGATACGATTTTTTTTCCAGTAGAGTGAAATGGGAATAAGGGTGTACCCTTTGCGTTCTTTCAACCCAATTAATTTACTGATCTCTTTTTGGTGTAGGAGCAACTTACGCGTACGGACGGGATCAGGATTGGTGTGTGTGGCGGCTGTAGGCAAAGGGGTAATGTGGGCACCAAATAACCAAACGGCACCATTTTTGATAATGAGATAACTGTCACTGATTTGTACTTTACCAGCGCGCAAACTTTTTACTTCCCAACCTTCTAAGACTAAACCGCCTTCGAAACGGTCTTCAAGGAAATATTCGTGTCCGGCGCGCTTATTGAGCACGATTAAATTTTGTTGCTGGTCGTTGTCTTTAGCCATTTTTGCCCACTAGGGATTTATAGAATAATGATAATCATAAACGTAGCCGCGATGGAGCGCTAGCGGAATTGAGGAACTTATTTATCTTTGCCATTAATATTCTCTGTTAGAAAAATTTTTACTGGATTCCGTGGTCTTTGGCTGTAGTGGTTCAATACTTTTATAAACATATCATGCAGCTTCCGCCAAGGAATGACGTGGGTTTCTATGAATTTGTATACTGACAGACAGAGCAGCAGGTTAGGGACATATACTATTGTGCAAATAAAGGAAATTGCGGACAATACGTGTTTATTTTAAGAGAAAGAATAGATTCATGAGCATCATTCATCGTAGTGCGACGGTTCCCTATACGGCCAGTGAAATGTTCGCGTTGGTTGACGCGATAGAAGATTACCCCAAATTTTTACCATGGTGTTTATCCTGTGAAATCCACAGTCGCACCCCCATTGAAGTGAATGCTACTGTTGAACTCGCGATGGGTGGTCTGCACCGTAAATTTACCACCTGTAACCGCACCCATAAGGATAAAATGATTGAGATCCGCTTGGTAAACGGGCCATTTCGACATTTGGAAGGATTTTGGCGGTTTGACGGCATCGGCGAGAAGCAATCACAAGTAACTTTCGACCTTGAATTTGAAATGTCGAACAAATTAGTGAGCTTAGCTTTCGACCCGATTTTTCACCAAATAGCCAATTCCCTCGTTCATGCTTTTATACAACGCGCCGAACAAGTCTATGGCAAAAGATAATCAGATGAAGGTTGAAGTCGCCTTTGCTTTACCCACTAAACAATGGTTGAAGCAACTCACCTTACCAGTTGGAAGTAGTGTGCAGGATGCTATTCGGGATTCACAAATTCTTATTGAATGTCCACAATTAACAGAAAGCCCTCTAAAGGTCGGCATTTTTGGCCAAATATGTACGTTACAACAAGTGTTGGATGACGGACAACGTATTGAAATTTATAGGGAATTAATTTGTGATGCGAAGACGGCACGGCGTTTACGAAAGAAGTAAAACCCTTATCTGGCGTCTATACCTACTGTAGGTCGGATAGAGTCCTGTGAGACCGAAATCCGACGTTACATTCCAGATAGTAATGTCGGATTTCGCGCCTAGCGGCACTCTATCCGGCATACGAAAGAATTGGTTCTTCTAAGCAGCTTCGGCTGTATCGCGCACTTTCTTCTTTGATTTATTTACTAAATCGCGAAGTTCTTTGCCCGGTTTAAAATGAGGTTTTCTTTTGGGTTTCGTAACGACTTCTGCACCGGTGCGTGGATTTCGAGCGGAACGTGGTGATTGCTCACGGTTGGTTAAACTACCAAAGCCACGAATCTCAATTCGTTCACCTGATGCTAAAGCTTGAGTAAGCATTTTGATTACGTAGTTGACACAACGGGTAACGGTTTCTTCGTTTAAATCACTTACTTTATTGGTTAAGATTTGAATTAACTTTGATTTGATCATCCTTTTTCTCTCTCTGTGTAGCATGCATCCATTGCATTAACTTTATTGGGGGTCTGGCACAAATATGTGCAGATTCCACTAAAGTCCACCGATAAAATAGTTGTTTACTAATATTTATACAAATTTTAGTAGGGAACAAACTTTACGTTGCCTATTTTACGTGATTAACGTTTGTATGCAAATGTTTTGATTAAATATTTTGTGCGGCCTGTTTTGACAGTACCACTCAACCTGTGTTGCTCCATTTCAATCGTTATTGAAAGATAATTATTTAATATCAGATAGTTAATCGAATATCAAGCAGAATTTGCTTTTGTTTCCTGATTATTCCAATTTAAATTTGTTAAAACAGCATGTACAGACGGTTTACCAGGTCGCGTTTGTAAGAATGCAACTGGCAAATATTGATAATCTGCAGCAAGCCAAAGGATATTTGTTCGTTTGCCACTATTGGTACGAACAATTTTAACAGTATCGATTTTGCCTAATACAGTATTCAATGGTTCATTACCAATTACTTTCAATTGATAATTAACGATTTTTTTGTTTTGTAGTATCCAATATGCAAATTCTTTTTTGCCCGTCATTAATTCATTTTGTAATGCTATTTGATAACTTAATTCATCGTATAAGGGTTGTTTGGGCGGGACGTGATATTTTTGTAACAACGCATGCATGCTTTTTGCGCCAATACAAAAGCTGGTTTTCTTGCCATCAACATCTTGAAAATAACAACTTGCGCGTGGATAAGCGTTTGCCATTTGGCCTTCACTTTTTTGGATATAAACATAGTCTACCAGTGGAATGATGACTTGGCTGTTGGAGGTTAAATCATAACTGTTACGGTCATTGTTAAAAATGCGGGTTAACTTACCGAATCGCACACCGCCATAGCTAATATCATATTGGGCTTGATAAGGTTTAAGTAATGGATTGCTTTTCGCTTGGACACATTGAGCAACAAAGCTTAATAGCAAGCCCAAAAAGCCTGCGATGATAATTTTAACTTTTTGATATTTAATATTATTTTTATCATTCGAGATTTGCTGCTGCATATTGATAACCTTCTGTAGGTAATAGTTTGCCATCTAAGTGAACGCCTGCGTCCGTTAAGTATAGACGATCGTTAATTAACCATTCGATGACGGTTGGGTATAGTTCATGTTCTAACGCTTTGACCCGATCAGTTAAACTTTGTTGCGTATCGGTGCTGTGAATATTGGTTTGTGCTTGTGCGATAATTGGGCCAGCATCGAGTTCAGGAATAACAAAATGTACTGTTGAGCCGTGTATTTCTTCTCCGGCTGCCAGTACGCGTGCATGTGTGTTGAGTCCGCGGTAATTTGGTAACAGCGCCGGATGGATGTTGAGCATCCGACCAACATAAGGTTGCACAACATCAGCACTCAAAATGCGCATGAAGCCTGCAAGAATAACATAATCTGCTGCATAGGCTTTTATTTGAGTTAATAAGGCGTTTTGAAAGTGCGCATTATCAGCATAATCTTTATATTGAATGATACTAGTAGGGATTCCGGCAAGCTTCGCACGTTCTAAAGCATAAACATCGGGTCGGTCACTAATTACGCCGACAATTTTGGCTGGCCATTGGCATTGTTTTGCGTGGTCTATAATCGCTTGCAAATTACTACCGTTGCCAGATACGAG
>CAYSGV010000170.1:0-6327 GCA_964430685.1 uncultured Gammaproteobacteria bacterium | reverse complement strand
CCTATCATCTCGATCGAGTGGTACAGTCATCAGAGTCTGTAAATGCATTAATAAATTATATCAATAAAATATTACCATTAATTCAAACCGAATTAATCGAAAATAGAATATACGTCGTCGCTAAAGATTATTTTGATTGCTTATTGAGATTTCTGAATAATGACAGTGCCAATTTTAATAGCACTGACGTAGCTGATTGCTTTGAGCGCTTGGAAATCGCTTATTTAAATCTTCTCGAGTATATCTTGCAAGGTGAGGAAGCATTTTCCGTTACCCATGAAATAATCACTGTGCAACCAAGCTGGTTTCAAGCGCGTATTAAAATACATCAGGCTCGAGTAAATCTGATTGCAGGTAATTCTGATAATCAATTCAATGCAGAGCGATATAGTAAAGAATTATCATTTGTATTTAATACAGGCACCTCGAAATCCAAAGGAATTTTGGATGAATTTGTTAAAAACAGTGTTGCGTTTGTCAATACATTATTGAACAATCTGAATGTTAATTGCGGTTTCTTTGTTGGTGGGTCGCTAGCACGCAAAGAGTTTGCTGCTGCATCAGACGTAGATTTGTTCGCAATCAGCCGAAAAGAGTTATCTGAGGAAGAACAATCTGTTATTTTTATTGTTCTCAATATAATTTATGCGCAGATACGCACCATTGGCGATCCATGGATTATTGAACCGGGCAGAAATCTGAAACGGTATTTAGGTTTAAATATCGATAAAGGTGAGAAGTTGCAGGAATTTGATGAAGATGAATGTCAACAAATCGCAAGTGAATTATTACCAACTCTAAAAAAATTACGTGCGAACAATGTACAATCTTCGCCTAAAAAGTTAATTGATTTCATTTCGTTTTTGGAAGATTTGCAACGAAATGGAAATAAAACAGCTATCTCTAATGAGCAAATATGGTTACGACAATTATTAAGAGTAATCATACTTAATGCCCGTGATCAGACACGGCAACAAGAGAGTCAACTGTCATTGATTCAACTATTTCTATCAGAAGATCAAAATAGCAATGTCGCTGGTAAATGGTTTATCTTATCTTTTGATAAGTTATTCCCTCGACCAAATAGTCCCGAGCATAAACTAGTTTTTCATCGATTCTTCGATTATCTTAAAACAGAATATGTTACTTTTTATGCGCTACTGCGGCCAGTTTCTCTATTTGCTCAACCTGATCTGTTAAGTGATTTAAGACAAAGAATTTCAACTTTTTTAAACAGTGTGCCGCAAACAGTCGAAGCTATCGCTCAGCAAGGAAATAATTTTTATTCGAGAATTTTAGTTCGTAATTTTAATAAAGTTCCATTGCATCGATGGCTGGCCATTTTTTATATGGAAATTCATCTTGCTGATTATAAACGTTCTAAGCATATGGATGCGCATGAGGTATTCAACTTAAAAGAACGTTATTTATCCCCCTTGCTTTTTTGGATTTATAATCTGGCTTTATATTTTAGTATATCACCAGAAATTACCGATACTTGCGCTATTTTAGAGCGTTTAATGACTGAAAAAGATTTGACTCGACATGTCAGCGTGGATTTTTTAAAAAAAATAAAAGAGGCTTGGGAAATTTTAATCGAGTTTCGAGCTAGAAACCATGTCGAATGTCACTCGAACTATTTCCAAAAACCAAGTGATTGCCAAAGTGGCTCTAAAAATGGAAAAGTCTCAACAAAAAAGCATTTGCCAGTGCCAGAAATGTATATTGGTCAGTTAACGAATGATGAATTTAATCTACTACAACAAATTGATAATAACATTTTAGCCTGCGCCTATGATTGGCTAGAACATGTTGTTCAATCAGATAATATGACAATCAGTATGGGCTTAGGTACTAATCCAGATATAGCAAAGCCAGAAAGAAAAACAGAGTTTTACCATAAAGAAATTCTCAGTCCAGGCATTAAACGATCTAATATAAAACTAATCACACGCACACAACAACTACCTACACAAGTGCCTGAATTACTAATTGATACAAAGCAAAAACAGGTTTCAATCAAAAAACCACCATCAGCTATTTTAGCACAAGTTTTGCCAACAGTAACACAGGCAACAACTAGCTCAGCTTTAACAGAAAACAAACAACCTCAGGAAGCATTGAGCAAATCGCTTAGTACATTGATTCCTCGGCCAAGTGCAGCAACGAGCGCACCACAATTATTGGCTTTAACCTCGCATATTACTGAAGAATCGACAGCCATTAATATTATTTTATCTAAAGAGATTACTCAAAAAGACAGGATCGGGCGAGGTAAACTTGGACAAGTTTTTAAAGCGGAATATCACGATAAAACATCTGCATTCAAAGTGATCTATAAACAAGATTTGGATCGAAATGAATTAGATAAATTTAAAGAAGAAGCAGTGTTCGCTGCAAATTTAAATGCTACGTATACGGTGCGTGTTCAAGGTATATGTATCGAAAAGCCAATTTGTGGAATTTTAATGGAATATTTGCCACTATCATTAAGCAAAAAGCTTGATGAAAAGCCGAAATGGGTTGATCGTTATGAATATGCGATTCAGGTAGCAGAAATCATTAATTATTTACATGGTATCAATGTGATGCATGGGCATATCAAAGTTACAAATTTTTTATTTAATCAATCAAACCAACTTAAAATATGCGACACTGGCTTTGTCCATACGATTATGGCATGTGAATCTTTTGATAGCGTATCTGCTGTGCGTACGATGGCGCCTGAATTATTATTTGATGCGAATGCAGTTTGTACAAAAGCAAGTGATATCTTCAGTTTTGCCATTGTGCTGTGGCAAATCGCCGCTTGTAGCAACAAACCGTACGCAAATATTCGAACAGATATGGTTGCGGACTATGTGAAAAACAACCGTGAGCAAATTCCGTCAGATACACCACCCGCTATGGCAAAACTCATCACAAAATGTTGGGATCAACGAGCTAGTGCAAGAGGCACAATGCAAGAAGCAGTATTTGATTTAACGAACGAAAAATCAAGCTTTCGTTTTCCAAGTTAAAATTAATATAAAGGATAAGTATGTTTAGACGAGATGAGCCATTATCAGTTGATAAAAAATTATTAGAACGTATACGCTCAAATGATCCTACCTTAAGAACCGTTGATTTACGTTGGCAGCAGATAGATGACGTTGGTGCAACTGAGCTGGCTAATGCTTTCAAAAATAATCAAAGCATAACTAATCTATCTCTTTCTCATAATCCATTCGGCTTTACAGGTGCAAATGCATTAATATCATCATTACCAAATTTAACTGGTTTAACCATATTAGATATGAGCTGGTTAAGTTTTTTTATCAAAGAAGATAACTTATGGGAGCAGCATAATAAAACAGCAAAACTTTTTGCACATCTGCCTCGATTTCTAGTGTCGTTAGATCTAAGGTGCAGCATATTTAAGAATAACAATATGGATGTTTTCATTGAATTACTAAAGCACAATCAAACTTTAAAGATGTTGCATTTAGGAGGAAATTTAATAGATTGTGAAAAAGCAGCAAATCTTATCGAAGCGATAAATGTTAGCAACACAATAACAGTTTTAAACCTTAGTTCCAACACTCTGTATATCCAGTGGACTGTTTATGGTGAAAAAGATAGACAAATGGCGAGAATAAATCGCTTAGCAAAGGCTTTTGCTAATAATCGTTCGCTGACGATGCTCTCTCTTAATCGATGTGGGTTTGATGATGACGTATTGAAAATATTAGTCGATGAGATGAAAACGATACCTACGCTTACTTGGCTTGACATAAGTTGTGATACGAATTTTTTTTCCCATTCTGCTGCAGGCTATACTATTCAGGCTATGAATCAAAGCCAATCAATGCGTACGCTTAATATTGCTGGTTGCCGAGAAACCAAAGTTGGCCAGAACTCTGAACAGCTAAAATTAGCATTAGCCAAAAATAAGCAGTTAACTTCAGTTGATCTTTCTAATACGTCAATACCAACGGATGAATTATTCAAAATATTAACTACAGATAAGATACTTGTATCACTTGGATATAAGGGGCATGATATTAGTGATGAAATTGGCAAAAAAGTCATTGATTTACTTAGTGAAAACTCCACTTTGACTTCACTTGATATAGATGGTCTTAGTGATGCCATTAAATTACAAATAGAAGATATTCTTAAGCGTAATAAAAAAACCCCAACTGCTAGAGCATTACCTCCCATACAATTAGCATATAATGTTTACCCATCGATTTCGGTTATTCAAGCAACTCAAAAATACAATGGCTACACATACCCCTGTGATGCATTACTCGCGTTTACTATAAAAATGATGTCGGCTTATAGCCGGAGTATAACTATTAAATGGAATGACGAACGTACAAACCCGAAAAGAAATTTGCTTTGGGCTACATTGCTTTATGCCTATGCAGAGGGAATAAAAATTGCAAGACCAAATAATGTAACTGATACAATTGAAGAATATGAATATAATGATACCCCAATATTGTGGGGGTTAAGTTACAATTTGATATTAACTAATTTTAAGAAATATTTGAAGGAAAATGGAGCATCACTCGTACCGCTAGAACAATTAGATTGGGGATATAGTCTCATACAGGCATTAAGAAATTCTGGTATCGATGTATTTTTACATCCTGTTAGTCAAAAGACAGCTACTTTAAAGATTGCTGAGGATAAAGACACTAAAGCAAAAATCAATAATGCTTCTTCTATAAGGGATAATCCAAGATCTGACGCAATTTTTACTAAAAAATCATCTGACCAAAAGCAATTATCTTCTACATCCTCATCAATACCTGCTCCTACCTTTTCACAAGCAACTTCAAATTCCGCAAATGCATCGATATCATCACAATATCCTATGAATGATAAAAATAATAGAAAAACAGCGGTATCACGAAGTGAGCCAGCGATGCCGCCTTCTTTAAAAACAAATAAACCCGCGGCAAATCACACGACTAATACCAAAATGCTAGAAATTGCAATGAATGAATTGCAATATAAGGATTTGGATATAATAGGGCAGGGTAGTTTTGGTCAAGTGTATAAAGGAAGTTATAAAGGCAATACGGTTGCAGTCAAAAAATTATTTAGCCAAGTTGGTGATGAAGGTGCAAAACGGACCTTTACAAAAGAAGCGGATACGATGTCAACTTTAGATCACCCAAACATTGTGAAAATAATCGGAATTTGTTTAAGTGAGCATACCTGGTCCATTGTCATGGAATATGCTGAAGGAGGTAATTTATATAGCTTTTTACGAAGTAATGTAGATAGCTCATTAAAATATCGTTTCCAGTTGGCTTTGGGTATTGCTGAAGGTTTATGCTATTTACATGGACGAGAAACAATACATTGTGATGTCAAAACGGTTAATGTGTTAATTAAAAATAATCAAGCAATATTGTGTGATTTTGGTTTTGCTCAGACTAAATTAACAATAATCAATTCACCTTGTTCACCTAAAGAAGCGCAGGGAACAACACATTGGATGGCACCTGAACTATTCACACCAGAAGGCAAGAACAGTAAAGCAACAGATGTCTATAGCTATGCCATTGTTTTATGGGAATTATGTAATCCAGGAAAGATGCCGTATGAAGGAAAGCGCAAGGAAGTGGTTCCAACTTTAGTTAAAGATGGCTATCGAGAACAAATACCAGCGAGCATACCGACAGGAATATCGCAACTCATCAAAAAATGTTGGGATCAGCGAGCTGAGCAGCGTGGTACTGTTCAAGAAGCTTTGAATGAATTAAGGACTGTATATAACAGTCATTTTAAATAGCATAAATAAATCAATAAAGGCAGATATTTTTTATTTATTTGATGTAGTAAAACACTTTAAATGAGAGGGATATAGAAATGGATAAAAGAGAAGAGACCACAAAAGAACAGAAACCATATCAAATTCTTACTTTCGGGAGAACGCTAGAACATTCTGTTGTATTATTTAAGGCGTTTGGTAATGAATTTGACTATCAAAAAATACTCATTGGATTAGATTTTTTTAACTGCAATCTTCTACTGAACCAATCAGAACATAAACTGCTGATATGGAGAATTCCTGAGCAGCTTAAATATGCGGCCACATTAAAGGAACGTGTAAAATCAATGTCTGGATTTATTCTTTATTTAAATGTTGACGATATTGAAGACAATAAGGTAATGATTGCAGAATATAAGCAACATATCGCGCCTTTGCTAGAACATTCGGTTGAAAAATTTTTGGTTTTGATTGGGAAAGCAAAAGACTTATCTGTACCGGATGATTATCTTGTAGAATTGAAAAATGCAACAGGAATCTATAAACATCATTTTCTA
>CAYSGV010000169.1:0-6381 GCA_964430685.1 uncultured Gammaproteobacteria bacterium | reverse complement strand
TTGGAAATAATGGTGTGTGAAGGGTTTAAGCTTTGGTGGTTCACGCCATAGACAATGGTAGCATCCACATTTGTGCCTGGTGCAGAAATAATGACTTTTTTAGCGCCTGCTGTTAAATGGGCGCTGGCTTTTTCTTTGCTGGTGAATAAGCCGGTACATTCTAGCACCACGTCAACATCTAGCTCTTTCCAGGGTAAGCGGCTGGGGTCACGTTCTGCACAGACTCGGATATGGTCGCCATCGACGATTAATTCTTGGTTGTCATAGCTCACTTCTTTGCCAAAATGACCATGTACGGTATCAAAACGGGTTAAGTGCGCATTGGTGTGGGCATCGCCCAAATCATTAATGGCTACTATTTGTAGGTTTTGCCGCATCTTACTTTCATAGAGGGCACGTAAAATGTTGCGGCCAATACGACCATAGCCATTAATCGCGATTCTGATCATTGATTTTCTCCAACTATGCGTGTTTTTGTTGTAAAACGGGTTTGAATTTCCCCCAAATGTTCGCAAAAATGACGCTTTTTTGCAAGAGAAAGAGGGGAAAACTATAGGGGAGATTGTTTTTAACCAGCATAATACTTCAATTAGAGTTCAGTGAGCACTCCCTAACGGTCGCGGTTCAGAAGTGTACTAATCAAGCGCGCTAGGGCATTTCAGAACCGTGACCATTAGGGATTGCCACACTGAACTAAAAGTACTTTATAATCTTTATGTCTATTAAGAGGACCTCTTCTTAAATAATAAAAGGATTTAATAAATGGAATTAAATAAGCGTAATCTAATAATTTCAGTAACCATATTTTTGTTAAGCATCATCGCAATCGGTTACTTCAGTTGGTTAATTAATAAAGATAAATATATATTTATTGGCTTTGGTTTTGACCGTAACCAAAATATAATTTATGCACAGGCTAAAGCAAATATGTTTGCGCCAGCTGTACTCAATGCACTGCCGCGTATGTATGTACCCAATAGCCTTGACCACACAGTTTCTGTAATCGATCCACAAACCTATCAAGTCATTAATACTTTTAAGACAGGTAAAAATCCACAGCATGTTGTTCCATCGTATGATTTAAAAACGCTTTGGGTTGCCAATGATAAAGGCAATAGTTTGACACCCATTAATCCGACTACCGGATTACCGAGTGCCAATATTGCTGTCGATGATCCTTATAATCTTTATTTTACACCGGATGGACGCTCGGCAATTGTGGTTTGTGAAGCACATAAACGGCTGGATTTTCGTGATCCACAAACAATGCTTTTGCAACAATCCATTCCCATTGCATGTGGTGGTATCAATCATATGGATGTGAGTGCAGATGACCGTTATGCGGTTTTTACTTGTGAATTTTCAGGCCAATTACTTAAATTGGATCTAACTACACGCAAAGTGGTTGGATATTTATCATTGCAATTACCTAATGTGAAAGCACGCAGCATGCCGCAAGATATACGTTTGTCACCGGATGGACGTACATTTTACGTGGCTGATATGATGCTGGATGGGGTTTTTCTGATTGATCCGGATTCATTTACACAAATTGGCTTTATACCTACTGGTGTTGGCACACACAGCGTCTATCCGAGTCGTGATGGCACATTACTTTATGTGGCTAACCGAGGTTGTCATCATCTTAGTTGTAAGCCACATGGACCTGGAAGTGTTAGTGTTGTTGATTTTGCATCCCGAAAAGTAATCGCGAATTGGCCTATACCAGGTGGCGGCAGTCCGGATATGGGTAATGTGAGTGCGAATGGTAAAGAATTCTGGTTATCGGGACGTTATGATAATGAAGTGTATGTATTCGATACCACTACGGGAAAATTAATGCATCGCATAGCAGTTGGTAATAGCCCACATGGACTTACTGTATGGCCACAACCTGGAAGATATTCTTTAGGCCACACAGGTAATATGCGCTAACCAAAAGTAATCAAAATAACACGCACTCAACACCAAGGAATAAGTTTGGGGTGTACCAATTGTAAATATTCCTTTGATGGTATCTCGCAAAGTTCTGTGTGTGTACCGGCATTGATAACAAAGTTAGCTTGTTTGGCCAGACTATTCGCTAAATAAGTTTCCATGCCCCACAAGTTACCAAATGGGGGTAGTGCACCTATTTCGCACTTAGGGAAAGAAGCATTAAATTCACTTTCTTTAGCCAACTCAACTTTTTTCGCATGACTCAGTTCCTTAATGGCATGGAGATCTAAGCGTCGATGCGCAGGTAACACAGCAATTGTTAATTTGCCATCGAGTTTGACGACCACGACTTTAGCTAAATGTTTACCAGAAATATGAGCGGTTTGTGCTGTTTGTGAGGCAGTATAACTGGCATCGTGGACAATCGTACGATAATGAATGTGATTTTGGTCAAGTACGTTTTTTAGTTGTGGTTGCATGACATGACTCCTTTAAAGGTTGGGCATCCCTGCAGAATTTGCGCAAGTCCTAATTTAATAATAGTTCATTTTGTTGCGATGACGTTGGTCAAAAAATAGGTCCGTATTAAATGGTATTGAACTACTGAACTTTTTCCTACTCTATCAGTCAAATCATTAAGAGGCTCAATTGCCGCAGTGTCAAACAAGATGAAAAAAGGAGCTTATATGACAAAAATATATGAAGAATTAGAGAGGGCTCATAACGCAGCAAAAGATTTGCTGGTAAAGGCGGATAAAGCAATGAAGGAAAAACCGCCAAATCTTGAAAAATTAAAATCATTACGAGAAAAATGTAATGCGATGCTTCAAGTTATTGAGCAACCAAAATATGGAGACTCGTCTTTCGTTCAAGATATTGATGTACCGGTGAATCTCAAAGCCAATAACCATTTTTTTAAAGATAGGTTGCCTGAATTATATGAGAAACTTGATAAAAAATTAAATGAGCATGCAGCAAACATTCCTATTGAGGCAGATTTAAAGAATATACAAAAAGCTCTTATGGATGCCGCAACATTGTTAAAACAATATATTGATATAGAGAAACCTAGTACTAAACAAAAAAATGCAATGCGAGAAGCAGTCGTACTAGTTAATCAGTTTGCTCTTGTATTAAAGAACGTGCAGAAAAATCCAAATATATCTGAGCATAATAAATTAGTTGCGGATACTTTGGCAACACAGTTCGAAAGGTTTAATGCACATGTAACTGGAAAAACCCCAGATATAGCAAAATCACTTCCAGTTTGGCAGCCAGCAGCTAATCCTACAAGAACTCGAAATATGAGTTAATCATTGCGCATATGTTTTATTGTTCATTATAGGGAAACATATCGGTATTGTGAATTGATTAATGAACTTATAAAAGGTTGATTTTATGAGCACTGGAAAAAGAGAAGCTTTAATAGAATTAAAAATATTTCGCATTTGCCAAGAAGCTGAATCGGATAGATTAAAGGTCAACGCGCTTCTTAAGAATTTATCAGCTGAGAGAGAAAACATCGATATAAAAAAAGCACTGCGAGATCTTGAAGCGACAACAGCAGATCTTCGCTCACGTCTTGATGGTAGCGAACGTAGAACTGGAAAAGAATCTATATCAGATCGGGACATGCGATTAGGATGGCGAAATGTAATCGATAGTTGGGCGCTTTCACTGCAGGCGGATGTTAAATTAAAAGCTGCTGAACAACAAACAGCGACAACACATAGAAAATCTGATTGGGCACAAGCAGATTATAATAAATTAATTTCTGCTCGAAGAGCAAACGTTGTATCTCTTTTTGCTACTGCTAATCAAGCATTGCAAGCGCACATTAAACAAATACCAGGTGCAGAAAGAGATTTGCGCGATGCTGTATATAAGTTGACTGTAGAATATGAAAAACTAAGATTGATATATTTAAAGGAATTAAAAAATAAAAAACTATCACCACAAACGAACATGGAAATGATGGCATTAATACAAGCAATGAACGCTTTTAAACCTGCATTAGCTGTACTAGCGCCAAATGTTTACCAAAAATCATATGGACAAGAAAAACAATCGACAGAAAGGCAAGAACCGTTGCGTATCGGCGTACATAATAAGCAGTAGCTCTTCCGTAACCCGATTTCACTTCATTTCATCGCGGCTAGGTGCCTGAATCATTACAACTATGGCAGAACTTAAGCTTAAATTATTTGTCTATATTTTTAGAGGAATATACTAAATGATTAAAATGACTGAGTAGAGAGGAGATTAATAGTATGAGCTATGGTAAAAAAGAAATGAATCAACAACAAAGCACACGCTGGGTAGAACCTGATTTTAATAAAATTATTGCTAACCAAATGAAAGATGTCGAACGACTTTTAACTAATGCCAACAAAGCATTACAAGCTTACAACTTAAACCCAAATCCCAAAGAGACAGTTGTATTAAGAAATGCTGTACTGAAACTAGGAGAGGGATATGGGACACTAACGAAAACATTTACGAGTAATTATAAGAAAGGGAAAGTGACGGGTGATGCACCAGCAAAGATGGGGGATATAGCTGGAAATATTTCTAACTTTAATTCTGAATTAACAAATATAGCGCCCAATATAACTAGTCCGCATTTTAGAGCAGTACGGTAAATGCAACAAAAACTGACTGGCCCAGCATAATCGTTTATAGAGCATAACATCTTCGCTCTATCTTGATTAAATAAAGTCGGATTTCGGCTCTCGCGAGCCGCTATCCGACCTACCAAGTTAACTAATACAAAGTTTTATTCTAGCTTTTTATTCCAACACTACCATCGCTTTGAGTAAATGCATGGCTTCGTAGAGTTGGTAATCACTGGTAGCTAAATCATCTTGACCAGCGGTTTGATCTTTAAGGGCAGCTAAATTTTTCAATTGCTCAGTCGTTAACTTTTTGTTTTGCGGATTAGCTAAATTGCCGGATAAGTCAGCTTCTTTATAAGAGTCTAACAATTCAGCGGTGTGATCAGCATTCTTTTCTACTTTCAAATTATCAACAGTAACATCGGGTTTGATGCCCACGTCTTGAATAGAACGCCCAGAAGGTGTGTAGTATAGAGCAGTGGTTAATTTTACCCCGGTCTTATCATCAAGTGGCAGTACAGTTTGCACGGAACCTTTACCAAAACTACGGGTGCCCACAAGTATCGCGCGGTGATAATCTTGCAGTGCGCCAGCAACAATTTCAGCGCCTGAAGCAGAGCCACTATTAATGAGTAAAACAATTGGTGCACCCTTGGTTAAATCACCCGGTTTGGCCTGGATGGAAAGTTCTGAACCAGGCAAACGACCTTTCGTAAAAACGATTTGGTGGTTGTAGCGATTAACAAATTTTTTATCCAACATTTCATCCGCTACGTCTACTGCAGAATCAAGTAAACCACCCGGATTATTGCGTAAATCGACCACTAAACCTTTAAGCTGACCACCGGCTTGTTTGTTTAAGGCGATGACTGCTTTATCAAATTCGGCTGCGGTGGGTTCTTGGAATTCGCTGATGCGGATATAACCATAGCCAGGTTCCAACATCTTACTTTTTACACTTTCGACCGTAATACTCGCACGTCGTAAAGTGAGTTCAATCGGATTTTTAACACCTTCACGGATAACGGTTAAACGCACCGTTGTACCATCGGGTCCACGCATGGCTTTAATTGCATCTTCCAATTTCATGCCACGAACGGGTGCATCATTGATGCGCACAATTAAATCTTTGGATTTAATACCGGCTTTAGCGGCTGGTGATCCATCCATAGGAGTAACTACTTTTACCACACCGTCTTCACTAGTCACTTCCATGCCTAAGCCACTGAATTTACCTGATGTATCTAATTTTAAATCTTGGTATTCATCTTGGTCTAAGTAAGCTGAATGTGGATCTAAACCGGAGACCATGCCACGAATGGCATCATCAAATAATTTTTGGCTGGGAACAGAATCGACATAATAATTTTTAATTTCTGCAAATGCGGCAGTAAAGCGTTTGATGTCATCTAAGGGGAGTGCTTCCAATTTTACATGGCTTGGGGCGGTGGCAGCAGCTGTCTGTTTTGCTGGTTTTTGTGAGTTTGGGTTGGTTCCCGTTGTACCGGTTGTGAATGCTAAACTTACTAAAAGTGTAGAAATCATTAATTTATTTGCCTTCATGGCAGGTTCTCCCTTTATCTTTTCCGTCCTAAGTCCTAAATCCTATGTAGATAGCCATCGTTGAGGGTCAATGGGCTGACCTTTAAAACGCACTTCGAAGTATAGACCGGGTTCGTCATATCCACCACTTTGCCCGACTTGAGAAATAATATCGCCGGCACTGACTAAATCCCCTGTTTTACGGTACAACACATGGTTGCGGCCGTAGAGTGTCATATAGTTTTGGCCATGGTCGATGATCATCAATAATCCATAGCCGCGTAAC
>CAYSGV010000168.1:0-6458 GCA_964430685.1 uncultured Gammaproteobacteria bacterium | reverse complement strand
AAATAAAGCTGTTGCACCATTTTTATTTTTTTCGGATATATCGACTCTTTTCTCTTCAATTAGCCATTTTACGATAGCAAGATAACCATGGAGGGCTGCATACATTAGCATGGTACTGTTTTTTTCGATATATATAATATTGCTATCATGTCTAGATAAATATTGCACTACAGGTAAGTGACCACTTTTGATTGCAGCAAATAAAGCTGATGTACCATATTTATTTTTTTCAGATGCATCAACCTTATTCTCATCTATCAGCCATTTTACGAGATCAATATGACCATAGCGCGCTGCAAATATTAACAACGTATTGCTTTCGTTATCTTTCGCGGAAAGATCGGCACCTTTGGATAAATATAATTTTATTTTAGGTATATCGCCTTCGATAGCTGCATTAAGAATATCTTGCTCATACATATTTATGACCTCAAATTATTTTTTGGTTACAAATAAATTTGATTATTAATACAAACAGCTATTTAAACATGAGGAGCGCACGATATGCAAATATGAATATGTATAATTTTTAGTTAGTTATAGATCAGTAATTACAATGTAATCTAGAAAAAGCGTTGATTAACTAATGTTTGATGCCACGTGCACGGCAAAACTATACTGTCATAATTAAAAATAACAATTTTTATTTAACCCAACACATATAGGCTTGACTGATTGCGATTTCAATTTGTGCGGTGATGCGAGTATAGGTTTTCGTTCAACTTTTTCTGTCCAATCTACAGGAGACTATACGATGATATCTTTTACTTGTTCGAAGATACTTCTTTTCCTGTCATTGCGAGGGCGTTCTACCAATGAGCAATAAATACATGAAATCTATCTCCCCCGTGGCAATCTCCGACTCAAAGGATATGATTGTTTGATTTAACGATTAGCGCCCTCGCAATAACAGAAAAGAAAATATCAACGAATTGTTAAATCTTTACATATTACTTGTTTAGTGATCCTGGATTGTATTTGTTAGCAATGGTTTTATGACTGGCGCCCCAGACAGGATTCGAACCTGCGACCTGTCCCTTAGGAGGGGACCGCTCTATCCAGCTGAGCTACCAGGGCAATATATACCCATCGTACCTCAAGATACGAATTTTAACATCCCATCTTACGTCGAAATTGCAACGTTTCTCAATCAAAAAAACTTGAAATAGCAAACAGTATTTCTGCGTATTTCTCAATCAGAACGTTGCAACCTCTCGCAAGCTGGGCGTAAAAATCGCGTCTCTTGAGGTACGATGTCTATGCTCACGGTACCAATATTTAATCAACTTGCAAGTCATTTACCGCAATCACAACATTCTGCTTGTCATAATTTTTGATACTGGTATAAAGATATTTATCTATATGAATAGAAGGAGATTCAGATGGAATTGAGTAAGAGAAATCAAAAAGCTAAGGCAGAGTCCTTTGTAGTAAAAATATCTTGTGGTTTTCTATTAACTGCATGTTTTTACCCGCATTGCTTATTGGCAGATAATACGAAACCAGCTGATCCAGTTAAACCAATACAAAGTGCAAAAAACCAACAAAAAGTTATGCCGGTAACGCAACCCAAACAGGCTGTTGTACCAAATGCGTTACCACTTGCAATGCCAGTTGCCTATCAATTTGGTATGCCTGCCGCAATGCAGGCTACGATACAAGTTGCCAAACAAGCAGTACTTCCGGCAACATCGCAATCCGCAAAGCCTGCTGGCTATTTATTTGGTGTGCCTATTGTGGTACCACCGAATGCACCAGCAGCAACACAACCACCAGGTGCAGGACATCCATCTGCTACAGCCACAACACCAGTGGTTACGCAATCCATTGGACAGGCAAATGATGCCGTGCAAGCATTAATGCCAATTATTAAATCTTATATTGGAGAAAAAGTTGTTGCGCCAAAACCTGATGCTGCAACAAATGCTCCCACACCTACCGTTATTCCAGCGCAATTAGCAACCAAACCAGCGAATAACAGCGAATTAACCGCAAACACAATTCAATCGGATGATTCATCCTCTGCGCTATGGACAATTTTTGCAGGTACGATAGCACTTCTTTTTGCTATTTTTTGGTTTCGCGTTCGTAAGTATCGTCGTGTTGCAGATAATAAGACAAATATATTTAAACCACAGACAGCCAGTTTGCAAACAGATGACGATGACGACGACGATGATGATGACGATGAAGAGGAAATTTATCTTAAAGATAAGGGTGTGCTTGCAGTTAGCAGCACTGCAGCAGTAACTACGATGCAAAAGAAAAAAACAATTGAGCAAGTAGAAGAAATTTCATAAAAGGTTAAAGAAATAGTTCCGTGCGTTATGCTTTATTAATAGAATATCAAGGTACCCATTATCACGGTTGGCAAAAACAACCAGGGATTGTTACCGTACAAGAAACACTAGAAACTGCATTAAGTCATGTTGCTGCGCATGAAATAAAAACATTTTGCGCCGGGCGTACCGATGCCGGTGTTCATGCAACAGCACAAGTAGTCCATTTTGATAGTGATGCCAATCGACAGCCACGACATTGGCTTTATGGTACAAATAGTTATTTGCCGATGGATATTCGGGTGCTTGCAGCATTTCAGGTTTCTGAAGATTTTCATGCACGTTTTAGTGCGCGAGCACGACGCTATTTTTATATTGTTCACCAATGTGCTTTTTCCTCTGCATTATTTTATCAGCATATATATTGGTATCCGCGCTTACTCAATATTGCAGCAATGCAGCAGGCAGCAACTTACCTCATCGGTGAGCATGATTTTAGTGCTTTTCGTTCATCTGAATGCCAGGCACATTCACCGATACGCACAATGATGCAGAGTAATGTATGGACACAAAATGAATTCATCATCTTTGAGTTCTATGCGAATGCGTTTTTACACCATATGGTACGTTATTTAGTTGGTCATCTTATTGAAATCGGTTTAGGTAAACAATCACCTAATTGGCTTAAAGAAGTGCTAGAGAATAAAGTGCGGCAAGACAAGGCTTGCACGGTACCACCACAAGGCTTGTATTTAGCTGAAGTGCAATATGAGGCTTCAGCGTTGTTGACTGAAACTATGCGATGGCCATGGTTGATTCATAAAGAATAAGGGGCATAACTATATATAAGCGTTCGAAAATCATCTTAATACAGTATTTAGTGCAAAGCGCATATATCTTACAGCGACCATAATATATGCGCACATATCTTATGGTAAAAGACGCTGTGAGATAGAGCGTCTTTTACATAGGGTGTAATTCACTACATTTTCGATTCTCTATTTTAAATTTATCAATATGTAGTGTAAGCATTTTATGTATTGATATAAGAATATTGAATTCAAATAAACATGTATGCATATATATTGTGTCAGCACCTCTTTTGAGTGCATGTATTTTGTACATTTGGGATATTTTCATCGCAGAGTAGCATTCTAAAATTTTGTTCCCTTGAGTTGTGAACAAGTTCTGTTAACCTTGCCGTGTTGTCAGTGGATGAAGCGTGCAAATCATAAAATCTTCAATAAAAACAAGTACTTTTTGCAACTCTATGCATTAATTGTTAATTTTGGAGTGTGTCATGTTTAGTTGTTCGAGTAATGTTGTTGAAAAGAAAAATAATCATGATTCTGAAAATTTAATTAGTTGTGATCATTTTTTACAAGAGAACATACTAAATGTAAGTGCATTGAAAAATGATATTTATTTTCAGCGCTCCGTTGCTAACGATCGAACATTGTGCACAAATCAAAGCGACTTCATTGCACATCAGTATATCAGTCAAGAAATATCTACCATTGAAAAAAGAATTATTGCCACCCGTAAACTGGTTCGTTTTTATTGGAAAAATGTGCGCAGCCACTTAACAGAAATTAATTTAAAAAAAGTTAATACCCAGTTCACCATCATTAAGCATTTGCAAAATACGCTTTATGAATTACAAACAAATTATTACCAACAAATAGTACTGCAAGGTGAAATGTATCGTAATCAAATAGAGAAAATCAATGATGATGTAAAATTAAATAAAGAATCATTAAACTTAAAAAGTGAACATCAAAAGATTATGACTCGTATTGTGAAACTATACGAAGAAAATCAAATTAGACATATCAATTTTGTTTATCTTGAAAAATTATACGAACAGTCAGTCTTAACGGAGTTGCAATACTTATATTACTTTTATTTAAATCTTGCTGATCATACGATGCGCTATAAGAAAAATAATACAGCGATGCAACTATTGCGGCATTTGAATTCAGTTTTATCCAAGTATATTAAAACGCATTTTCAGTCTAAACGGCAAACTGCGTTATAGTGTGATTAGATATTTTAAATCACTACCCTATAACCACTACGTCATTCCCTGACGTAGGCCATTATCTTACAGCCTTCGCTCGGGAATGACGTGATGTGTGGCTGCGGCCTACGCCGGAGAATGACGTGATAGCGAATGCTGCGACCACTCTAGTCATTTCCAGGCAGAAGCTGCAGGGTAATGGGGTGTAGTTGTGGCGTGCATTTACCAATAACTCCGTGTATGATCGCATGCTTTCATATTAACAGGGGTATAAACTAATTATGACAACAACAAAAATACACAACATCCCTAAACACGTTGCTGTCATAATGGATGGGAATGGACGCTGGGCGCAAAAGCGCGGATTAGAGCGTACACAGGGGCATCGGGCGGGTGTTGAATCCATCCATGCAATTGTTGAAGCGGCTCTAAAATACGGTGTTGAAGTATTAACTTTGTTTGCATTTAGCAGCGAAAATTGGCGTCGTCCTGAATCTGAAGTCACACAACTCTTTGAACTCTATTATGAAACCTTAGTCGATGTATTACCCAAGCTTTATAAAAATGAAATCAAATTACGAATTGCGGGCAATTTAACGAATATCCCGCAGAAGTTACAGGAATATCTTGCCGTTGCTGAGGAAGAAACCAATAAAAATCAAAAAATGACCATTGTCATCGCTCTGAATTATGGCGGTCGTTGGGATATTGTTCAAGCTGCGCAAAAATTACTCAATCGCTACCACCAAGCATCCTTCATACCACAGTTAACAGAAGAAGAATTTAATTCAGTATTATCACTTGCTGATTTACCTGAGCCCGATTTATTTATTCGGACCAGCGGTGAGCAACGTATCAGCAATTTTTTGTTGTGGCAATTGGCGTATACTGAATTATATTTTACGCCGGTACTTTGGCCTGATTTTCGTGAAACAGAATTTGCGGATGCTTTGCAATTTTTTATGACCAGGCAAAGACGTTTTGGTGCTACCAGTTGCGTTGTAGAAACAGCATTGAATCAAGAAAAAGGTTGAGAGGACTTTGTGTTAATTACTCGTATTTTAACTGCTTTAATATTATTACCATTAGCCATAAGCGCAATTTATTTTCTCACACCATTGGAATTTTTATTTGTTGATGCATTGATTGTTGGTTGGGCTAGTTTTGAATGGGCCGGTTTTGTCTTTAGCAAATCTATGCCTAAACAGATTTACTATGTAATCGGCACGGAATTTATTTTTGTGATTGCTCATTTTGTGCACACACATTGGTTTATGCTGATTGCTACTGTTTTCTGGGCAATGACAGTATTTTGGATCATCGTTTATCCTAAAAGTGAAAATAAATGGGCGCAGGGTTATTGGCCCAGAATAATAATGGGATGGTTAACCTTAATTCCATTTGGTCTAGCGCTTTATGCGATACGTTTTGACAATTTATTTTTCTTTAATATAAGTGGTGCCAATATATTATTACTAATTTTAGTACTCATCTGGGCCAATGATACCGGCGCGTATTTTGTTGGAAAGTATTTCGGCAAAACAAAACTTGCACCGGCAATCAGTCCTGGCAAAACCATGCAAGGTTTGTGGGGTGGTTTAGGATTAACACTTCTAGTTATGTTACTCATCGCGCTTATTTTACATCTACGGTTGGCACAGATTATTTTTGCCCTCATTATCGCCTTGCTGGTAGGGCTGGTTGGTACGGTGGGCGATTTATATGAGAGCATGCAAAAACGTGTTGCTGGTGTGAAAGATAGTGGTAGGCTCTTACCTGGTCATGGTGGTATTTTAGACCGAATTGATAGCGTAACCGCTGTGTTGCCTGTTGTAACATTTATATTATCAATGAAGTTGGGAGCAACAATATGATTGGCGTTGTTTTACTCGGCGCAACGGGTTCCATAGGGCAAAGTACATTAGATGTTATTGACCAACATCCAAATCAATTTAAATTAATTGCGGCAGTTGCTAATCAACAATTGCCGCGCATGCTTGAAATTTGTCAAAAATATCAGCCTAAATATGCTGTCATGGTACAAAGTCATGCAGCTGAACAACTTAAAGCATTTCTAGCTGAAAAACATTTACCTACCCGAGTTCTGGTTGGCTCAGATCATTGGTCAGAAATCATGCAAGATTCTGATGTGCAAACAG
>CAYSGV010000167.1:0-6480 GCA_964430685.1 uncultured Gammaproteobacteria bacterium | reverse complement strand
TGATGCCGCACGTTTTGCACCTTCCGGTGTGAATCATCAACCTTGGTTTGTTGCTGTATTAACCGGTGACACCAAAAAACAACTCAGTGAAAAAATCATTGCCGCAAGACACCAAGGAATTGCGGCAAATCCAGATTACGATTATTACCCAAGCAATTGGCATGAACCTTATCTCTCTCGGCGCAAAGCATGTGGTATTGCTCTCTACCAAGTATTAGGAATACAGCGAGAAGATATTGAGAAACGAAAACAAGTTTGGGAACTGAATTATCGTTTCTTTGGCGCACCGATTGGTATAATTTTTGCCCTGGAAGCTGGCCTCGCAACTGGTTCATGGATAGACATGGGAATGTTCATCCAAAATGTGATGTTGGCTGCACGTGATTTTAACTTGGCCACTTGTCCGCAAGCGGCACTGGCTGAATACCCAGATATTGTTAGAGAAACACTAGGCTTATCTAAAACGTTACAAATTGTTTGCGGGATGTCATTAGGCTATCCCGATCTAAAACATCCGATTAATAATTATCGCACTGAACGTGCGTCCGTCGATCAATTTACCCGCTGGTACCGATAACATATGATAATGTTCCATTTTTCGTAATAGGGGACACAGGCTTACGCTTCGCCTATGTCCGCATTACGAAAGAATTTTCTTCTGATATCGTTCAATAAACAATCTCAGAAATACTTGCCAGTATTTAAAGACTAGCCCATACTTGTGGACTAGGCATCACTTACGGAACAATCATGAGCGTATTAAAGAACGAATCAAAATACTTATCCAATCATTTTTTAATTGCCATGCCGGCAATGACCGCACCTTTTTTCCACCATGCGGTGATCTTTATCTGTGAACACAACGCGGATGGCGCGATGGGCATCATCGTTAATCACCCAACAGATATTTCGCTTGGTGATGTTCTTGAACATATGGATATTACTGTTGAAAACAAAAATGCTTATTCACAGCCTGTGCTTGCCGGAGGACCCGTACGTCAAGAACGCGGATTTGTGATACATAAACCCATTGGGCACTGGCAAGCCAGTTTACCCTTGAATGAAGAAATCGCAGTAACCACTTCCAGAGATATTCTTCTGGCGATTGTCGATGAAAAAGGTCCATTGGATGTACTCATCGCTTTGGGTTATGCGGGTTGGGAGCCTGGCCAACTTGAAAAAGAAATATTGCATAACGATTGGCTAATCTTACCTGCGACACCTGATCTTCTTTTTGATACACCCTTTGGCGATCGTTGGCGCGTTGCTGGAAAAAAATTGGGTATTGATTTCGACAGTCAGAGTAACTATTTATCGGATGAAACAGGACACGCTTAAAAACCTTCTACAAAGACCCGCTGAAAGTGTTGCCGGCTTATTTATCGCTTTTGACTTTGGTATGAAAACCATTGGTGTCGCAGTCGGACAAACCACCACAGCAAGCGCAACGCCACTCAAACCGCTGCAAGCAAGAGACGGTGTACCGAATTGGACCGAAATACAACAACTAATAACGCATTGGCAGCCCATCGGTTTCGTGGTCGGCATTCCTTTAACTCTAGAAGGACAAGTGCAACCGATCACTCATGCTGCAAAACGTTTTGCGCAAAAATTATCACAACGTTATCATTTACCGGTATATGGCATTGATGAGCAGCTCACTTCTGTGGCTGCTTATGAGCGCATGCGACACAGCAAAGATAAACAATATCGAAAGCAATCTATTGATTGTGTCAGTGCACAAATTATTTTAGAACAATGGTTACATGAAATGACGCACCTTAAGACAGAGTGAGAAAAATGTTTTTAAGTAAATATAATGGACAAAGCCAAATTGACAGCAAAGGTCAACTCAAACATTTATTGAGCATCGATGGACTGAATGCGAAATTGATACATGAAATATTTTCACAAGCGGATGCTTTAATTAATCCACAGGAACAAAGTATTACGAAAGTTCCGTTACTAAAAAATAAAACCGTAGCAAATTTATTTTTTGAGCCGAGCACCCGAACTAAAACAACTTTTGAATTAGCGGCAAAACGATTAAGTGCAGATGTACTTACGCTGTCGATACAACAATCATCCACAGTAAAAGGTGAGACGTTAATTGACACCGTAAATAATTTAATAGCGATGCAAGTTGATATTTTAGTAGTGCGCCATCCAGATGCTGGCACAGCACATCTTATTGCAAAAGCAATTGACAATAAATCAGTCTCAGTAGTAAACGCTGGTGATGGTTGCCACGCCCATCCATCACAAGCTTTACTTGATATGTACACCATTAAACAGCACAAAAAAGATTTTTCCAGTTTAACTGTGGCCATTGTCGGTGATATTCTACATTCACGTGTAGCACGTTCAAATATCTGTGCCCTTCATTTACTTGGCGCGCATGAAATTCGTGTGGTCGGTCCCAAAACTCTTATACCAGCTGATATCGAACAATTGGGGGTTCGCGTTTATCATCAATTGCAACCTGGTATTCAAGATGCAGATGTCATTATCATGTTACGCTTGCAACGTGAGCGCATGCAAAGCCCTTTTTTACCCAGCCCACACGAATTTTCACAACAATATGAACTTACACGTGCACAACTAAAAAGTGCCAAACCCGATGTACTCGTGATGCATCCAGGTCCAATTAATCGTGGCATTGAAATAGAATCAGCCGTTGCTGATGGTGCGCATTCGGTTATTTTACAACAGGTACATTTAGGCATTGCCGTACGCATGAGTATTCTTGCTACTTTAGCAAAATCGCAAAATTCAACATAAGAGGGGCTAATGAATATCAAAATCCATCAGGGCAACTTGATTTGTAAAGCGACTGCCTGCAATCATAAAGCAGATCTTTATATTAGCGATGGTAAAATTATCAATATTGGATCAAAGCCAGATGGATTTGTTGTAGACAGTGAAATTAATGCACACAATAAAATTGTTTGCCCCGGATTCATTGATTTATATGCGCGCATCGGTGAACCAGGATTTGAATATAAATCGACTATTGCTAGTGAAACTTATGCTGCCGCAGCAGGTGGTATAACAACAGTTTGTCAGTTACCTGATACGGATCCGATCAATGATCACGTAACAGTGAGCACATTCATTCAGCAACAAAGTAAACTCGCAGCACGCGCACAAATTTTACCACTAGGTGCATTAACTAAAAAATTAGCTGGTGAAGAACTCTGTGATTATGCCACACTGAAAGCAGCTGGGTGTGTAGCATTTAGTCAGGCAGAGCGCCCCATTTACAATACACAAATTCTAAAGCATTGTTACGAATATGCTGCCACGCACAATTTACTTGTTTTTATTAATGCACAAGATCCTTGGTTTAACACTAAAGGCGGAGTACACGAAGGTGAAATCAGTACACGTTTAGGATTACCTGCAATTCCGGCCTATGCCGAACAAATCGATATCGCACGCCATTTAGCTTTAATTCAAGCAACGGGTGTACGCGCACATTTTAATAAACTTTCAAGTGGCAAAGCCGTAGAACAAATTGCGCAGGCGCAAGCACAAGGATTAGCAGTTACTGCGGATGTCTCAATTATGCATTTATTTTTTAACACTATGGATGTCGCAGAATTTGATTCTAATTTTCACTTGCAACCACCACTGCGTAGTGAAACAGATCAATTTGCATTAATCGATGCTTTGCGTACTGGCACAATCAGCGCTATCGTATCTGATCATTTTGCACATGAACGTGAAGCGAAACGAGTGCCATTTATACAAAGTGCCCCCGGCATGGCAAGCTTTGAAGTATTATTAGCGTTTGCGTTACGTTTACAAGATAAAAATATGCAACTTGAAGACATCATTGCCAAACTTACTTTAGAACCTGCAAAGATATTAGGTCTTGCGCCTCATTTAGGAACATTAGCAATAGGTGCTACAGCAAACATCTGTATCTTTGATGCGCAAACACCATGGCAACTTACACCAGAAAATTGGCACAGCCGCGGTGAAAATACTGCTTTTTGGAATTGGCCATTGGTTGGCCAAGTCAGTCACACATTAGTGAATGGTAAAGTTGTTTTCCAGAAATAAATATTGGTTCCGCAAAATTTTGCATATGGACATAGAAAATTGCAACATATACTTTCTGATTTTCGCCTTTTCGTAGGATGGATAGAGCCCTCAAGGCGAAATCCAACATGCTATCAGGATTAAACTAATAATTTCAAACACGAAAAGAATTTCTTACTTAAATATTTTAATTAATACTTTCTTTTTAAGCGATTCGACTACTTACTCTTCTCATGCATATACCGCGTTAAAATTTGGCGGATGAGTGGTTGATAACCAAGCAAACCTTCATTTTTAGCATTTGCTTTTAGAAACTCGATAAGCTCTTTTTGCAAACGTATGGATATCATTTGCAAGCCATGCACATCTTCTTCATCATATTCTCTGCGTGTGGGTACCTTGCGCACATAGTCCCGCGCGGAATCCAGTTCACCGCTCTCCCATTCTTCATCTTTGATATTGCTCAGCGTAACACTCATCGGGTCCCTCCTTACGTTCATTAACATTCTATCTCCCAATATAGCTTATGTATATACAATAGCAAAATGACTTTACGATACATAAATAACTATCATATTGAATTTAATAAAAAATTTATTATCTACAGAAAATTCTTATTGTGTGTGAACAGAGAGCCCAGGCAAAGTGTAACCGCTTTCCACCACAGCGACAGCGTGACTATTATTTTATGATTTACTGCGTTTCGTTACAGCTGGCGCGAGGAGGAAAGCGGTCACTTTGCCTAATGGTAATTAAGAACTAATAAACGATGGCAGTATTTAAGCTCACAGAGGCCTAATCCATTACCTCAATTTATAAAAATTGCGTGTTGGATTTTGCCGCCCTTGCACCTTAGCCAGTTGGCTCTTTTTAACACGATTCCGCTTGCGGGCAAGGATGTTCTTTTTGACCTTTTTCGACTTGTAACGTGACATGGTCAATTTTGTAATGTTCTTTTAATTCTTGGTAAATAGTTACATATTCTTGATCAGATAACGTTCGATCAGGCATAACCAAATGTGCCGTCATTGCGGTTTCTTTAGTACTGAGTGCCCAAATATGTAAATCATGTATATCGGCAACTCCAGCAATTTTTTCAAGATAGTTTTTTATATTTTGTTGATTTGCTTTTTTCGGCACTGCATCGAGTAACAAGCTAATTGATTCGCGCAATAAACCCCATGTACTCATCATAATCAACACCACAATAAGCAAACCCATTGCACCATCAAGCCAAAGCCAATTGGTCAGCATTATCAAAAATCCGGTAACCACAACACCAAAGGCAATGAAAGCATCGCCCAATAAATGTAACCAAGCACCCTGAATATTTAAATCATGTTTTCGATCTTTTAAAAATAATAATGCTGTACCACCATTTACGATAATTCCGATGGCAGCGACAATCATGACCGTTGTTTCATGTATTGCTTCCGGGTGTAATAATTTAATGACCGCTTGATAACCAATGATTGCACTGGTTGCCACTAAAAATAACGCATTGACTAATGAAGCGATAATAGTGGTTCGCTTAAATCCATAACTGTAACGTTCGCTACTGGGGCGCGCGTGTAAATAACTAGCTGCCCATGCAAAAGCCAAACCAGCAACATCACCTAAATTATGCCAAGCATCTGCCAATAAGCTCATCGAATTTGCTTGCAGCGCATATACTACTTCAACAACAACAAAAGCAAGATTTAGAAAAATAGATAATGAGAATTCTTTTTGGTGAACTTCACTACGATGATTATGATCGTGACTGTGTGCCATTTATAAACCCTAATAGTTAGCGGTAAGTACGATAACCATCAACCAAACCGCTCTTTGAAAATACAATTTGCCATAGTTGTAAATCGCGTGCCCGAAAAGCACCCGCACAAGACAATAAATAAAAACGCCACATGCGATAAAATTGTTCACTACGGGTTTTTTTCAATTCTGCCCAGTGACTGGCGAAGTTATGATACCATGCCATCAATGTTTTATCATAGTTTATTCCCATATTGTGCCAATCTTCCATAACAAAGAGCCCCTCATAGGCTTTAGTAATTTGCTGTGCGGAAGGAATCACGCCATTTGGGAAAATATAGTTTCGTATCCAAGCATTCGCATGATGAATGGAAACATTGCCGCCTATTGTATGTAATAAAAATAATCCATCTAGAACCAAACATTGGGAAGCTACACGCATATAGTGTCGATAATTACGTTGACCAACATGTTCAAACATGCCAATACTAACAATGCGATCAAACTGTTCTCGCACATCTCGATAATCCTGCATACGAATATTAACTGGTAGCCCTTTACAATATTCTTGTGCAAATTTACATTGTTCTTGGGAGATCGTGATACCGACTACTTCAACTTTATATTTTTCTGCCGCATAACGTGCAAAACTGCCCCAGCCACAACCTATGTCCAATACAC
>CAYSGV010000166.1:0-6517 GCA_964430685.1 uncultured Gammaproteobacteria bacterium | reverse complement strand
AGCTGATTTTAGAGGAGATAACTAATTGGGTTTAACTTTGGCAAAGAAAAAGAAACCGAGAAGGATCAATTTCAGCATTATCTATAGAAGCAGACAATGGGGTAACGTCCCGCGGCGAGCCACTGGTTGGCGTAACGCTATGCGGTGAAGTGCTTCTGCTGCCGCTGCTTAACACAGATAATAAATTAAAAGCTGTTATGGGTCGAACGATTTCCTCAGGTGAGCTGTCTGAAGTTTGAGAACTTGATGATGAGCTTCTCATCCGGTTCTTTGATCTCGAACTACCGGAGCTATTCGATGAACTATGTTCACTTTCTGAAGAAGCATAATATTCATCTTCTCCTCGTGGATGCTCAGCTTCTGCTAAGCGCTGTGCAACGAGGCGAGGTGTATCTGTTTCAAGTGGTCTATTCGTATCAATGCTTTCTAACACAAAGCCTTTGCTTTTAGCTTTACCTTTTTTAGATTTTTTCTTCGCTGCATGTTCTTCATCTTTGTTCACCGGTGGTTCGGGCTGCAAGACAATGGGATCGCAATTGGGATCAACTTTTAATTCTGGTGTGGTGTTGCGTGCGATTCTTCGACCCAACCAAGTACCCAATGCAGTTACGCCTGCTGCAACAATAATGGATGCTGGAATAATTAATAGTGGGTTTGGGCCCGGAATAAGGCCAAGCACAGTAAGAACGGCTAAGGTACCAAGACTCGTACCACCTGATATGACTGCACCGGTAGTGGTGCCGATTTTTTGCCGAAGCTCAGGAGTAATTTTACCTAAAGCTGGATAAATTGTATTTCGCCAATTATCTAAGGCCGATTGGTAGTGCCGATTAGCATAAACCACGAACTTAACATCTGGTTTAGCGAGATTACCGTATAATAATTTTCCTGGTGTCAGATACTTGGGTAATTTATATTCAAAATATCCCACTGCCAGTGTAGGTTCGTATGATTTACCATTTGCACGTGATGTATTTTCTAATACAATTTTAAATTTACAAGTTATTTTGGTAAGCCGATTATTTTTATCAAAATAAAAACGTGGCGGCTCATTTTTTGATACGGGTTGACGTGATATTTGTTCTCTACGAATATTTTCATCGGCAATGGCTTGTATTTTTTGATTATGATCTTCTAGAAAAAATAAATGTAATTTATCTGAAACTTGACCAAATAAACCGCGTTGGCTGGATATATAAAAAATTTGCGCTAATTCTTCATCGGTTGTTTGGTGGTTTTTCCTAAAATAGTTGGCGATATGGGTTAGAATTCGTGGAGAATCTGTTTTTCCACTAGTTGCCTTGACACTGACGAATTTACCTTTTGGGTGTTTTGGCGAGTGGGTAATAAAACCGTTGCGTGGAAAGTCTTCAGGAACGATTTGTAAATTATGTTCGCTCAATAAATATAATATACCCAAAAGACCTGAATGTAGTTCCTTTTGGGAATGATTACCAAGTAATAAATAGATTATTTCAGCAAGACGTTTTTCGTATTCTTGATTACCACCGGTGGCTATTAATGCAAGCGCATCAGTTAATGTTTTCATTTGCGCATCAGTCAGTGAGCGAAGATCTAAATTTTTTAATTTTATACCCAGTTCATTTAATATGTCAGGTAAATACGGTTTATTAGAAGCGTCAAGAATTTTTTGATTCACTCTAGCTAATGCAGCAAATTCTGTTTCAAGATTTCTGATAATTTCAGGGGATTCTTGATTTGCTGAAAGACCAAATATACTTCTGTTGTATTGCTTGAGTATATTGGTGGTGCTTTCATATTCCTCTACTAAATTCTTTTTTGCAGCGCTAATACGCGCTTTAACTTTTTCTAATTCAGCAGTTACTTTTTTTCGCTCTTCTATGAGTTGCGTTAACTGTGCATTCAGCTCACTAATTGTGCCGGTAGTATTGGTGCGAATTTGGTTGTCGACATCTTGAATGTCCGCATTTAATTTCTGTAACTTATTTAGTATGGTGCGCTGGGCGTCTAAGAGCTCTTCGGGTATATAACCCGCATGAATTTTTTTACAAATAGCACGTAATTGATCCACAGCTCTTTGTTGTTCCGTTAATCGATCAGCCATTTGATCCGCGGAAACATCAGATTTATTTGTTTTACGAATATCTTTATTTATTTTTTCTATTGTTTTTAAATGTTGTTGTTGGCGCTTGCCTAATGCAGCTAAAGAATCTGCGTTGGAGCCCAAAACATTTGTATCTATTTCTTGCAAATGGAATAAGGTAGTCAGAAGTTTGAGTGCGTAGGTTTTGTAATCGATACCAGGTTGACTGCTTTCTAATGCGCGAATTAAAGCCGCAATGGTATCTTCATGCGTTTGGTAACGATAGGGCGCGGTAAAATCTTTGCCATGCGCAGCTAACCGATCGAGATCAGGATTTGTAAGCGATACTGCAAGCCCTAAAGTCATATTATTAACCTATTTTTGAGAGTCGTACGAATACAGTCCGTTGCGACTTACCCCAAGCTATGATATTACTCAAATTTTAATAAATCGCAAGTATTTTAGGGTCTTAATCGTTCCATAAGTGATGGAAAGGTGCTGCTTATAGGATAGAACAAGGCTGATGCAATGTGTAGGAAAAGACTGATTTTTGCTGGCACGGTTTTTGGTTTGTTCATGAAAATCAAAGAGATAAATAGAGAAGCTGTAATGCTATTTTGTGATTTTGGCTAGATGATTACGATTGCATTCAAACTGTGCCGTAGGGAAGGGGAACGGCTCTATCGTTGCGCGTCCTGCGGAGCAAACGCTCCGTAGGACACGCAACAATGAGCGATGCGGTTCAATGAATGTTCTCACGTCCGGCGGAAGGCTGCTAAGCGAGCCTAACTTTCGCGTGCCGCCTCATATTTTCGCAATGTTTTTCCCACATACAATTGCCGCGGCCGGCCGATTTTGAAATTTGGGTCGCTCATCAATTCATCCCAATGTGCCATCCAACCGCTGGTACGCGCCAACGCAAAAATGGGTGTGAACATGGAGATCGGAATGCCCATAGCCGATAAAGTGATGCCAGAATAAAAATCGACATTCGGATACAGCTTTTTGGAAATAAAATACTCATCTTCTAAGGCAATTTGTTCTAATTTCATTGCCAACTGGAATAACGGATTATCTTTGCCATTTACGGCGAGTAAAACTTCATGGCAAGCTTGGCGCATCATTTTGGCTCGTGGATCATAATTTTTATAAACTCGGTGACCAAAACCCATGAGTCGAAATGGATCATCGTGATCTTTCGCACGTTTAATATAATGTTCGATGTGATCAACTGAACCGATTTCTTTGAGCATAGAAAGTGCGGCTTCGTTTGCGCCGCCATGAGCGGGGCCCCAGAGTGCAGCAATACCGGCGGCTACACAAACAAAGGGATCGCTACCCGTTGATGCAACCAGCCGTACCGTCGAGGTCGATGCATTTTGCTCATGATCAGCATGTAAAATAAAAATACGGTCGACTGCTTTAACGATTACAGGATTGAGTTGTACCTGACCCTGTTCATCCGCAAACAGCATATACAGAAAATTTTCGGTATAAGTCAATTGCGCATTGGGTGCGATAATGGGCAATTGTTGCGTGTGCCGATACGCCATTGCAGCAATAATGGGAATTTTAGCAATCAATTCAATCGCTATTTGTTTACGGCAAGCAGCATCGTGTATATCGAGGCGATTGTGGAAATAGCCTGCTAGCGCACTGGTTAAACTACACATAATGGCCATGGGATGTGCTGTTGTTGGAAAACCGGCTAAACAGTCTTTTAACGTTTCCGGTACTTGCATGGCTTGGGTAATTTTAACAACAAATTCTTGCCATTGTGTGGAATTAGGTAGTTCCCCATAAAGCAATAAATAAGCCACTTCAAGAAATTGGCTTTGCTCGGCAAGTTGTTCAATGGGGTAGCCGCGGTGTAATAATACGCCTTGATTTCCATCAATATAAGTTATTGAAGATTCGCACGCCGCCGTGGCCGCAAATCCAGGGTCGAAAGTAAACAAATTATTTTTTGGTAATGCAGCAATATTCACTACATCAGGCCCTATTGTTCCCGATCGCATTGCTAAATTGAGGCTGCTGCTTTCGCCATTGGCATTTTGCCAAGATAACAGCGCATTGTTTGGATCGGTCGTTGTCGGGGACATAAATTCTCCTCAGCCATTTAAATTGTGATCTGAACGTTAAACCATTTGGTAATAAAAGCAAGTGTTAAGATACTTTTCACTTGTGTTAAGAAAGCAGCTGGTTATAATGTCAGCGTATTAGATTGCGCTTAATTTTGAAGCTAGGATCTGCATTATGAATAATAAACGTCCCGTTCACTTGGCCCTTTGGAACATTAAATTTCCAATTACTGCGATTGTATCCATTTTACACCGTATCTCCGGGGTACTTTTGTTTTTGGCCATTCCATTTTTATTATGGCTACTTGATAAATCGCTTGCATCTTTTGGTGATTTTGTTGAAGTACAATCTTATTTTGCTTCATTCTTTGTAAAATCCCTTTTATTTATTGTCGTTGCCGCATTGTTGTACCATCTCATTGCTGGGATACGACATCTCTTAATGGATTTACATTTTGGTGAAACATTAGTGGCGGGCCGTCGTAATGCTTATATTGTCGTTGGTTCTTCAGTATTATTGATTATTATATTAGGTTTCTGGTTATGGTAAAAAATGCATTTAGTTTGACCGGGAATGGCTTGCGTGACTGGCTGATCCAACGGATCAGTGCAGTTATTTTAGCCGCATATTTCATTTTTTTACTTGGCTTTTTTGTATTGCATCCTGATTTAGATTATATCGATTGGTCTGAATTGTTCAGTTTAATATCAATACGTTTCTTTACCTTACTTGCATTGATTGCTTTAATTTTACATTCATGGGTAGGTGTCTGGACCGTGGCCACCGATTATATTAAACCAACCCCTATCCGTATTACTTTTCATACCATTGTGATTTGCGCGCTGTTTATTTATTTATTTTGGGGCTTGGCGATTGTCTTTAAGTGGAGTCTTTTTACATGGGGATAGCAACACAAACATTCGACGCGGTAGTGATTGGTGCTGGTGGTGCCGGTATGCGTACTGCATTAAACTTAACACAAGCGGGTTATTCAGTAGTGGTGCTCTCAAAAGTATTCCCAACGCGTTCTCATACTGTTTCAGCGCAGGGTGGTATTACCTGTGCACTGGGTAATGCGCATGATGATGATTGGCGCTGGCACATGTTTGACACCATCAAAGGTTCAGACTATTTGGGTGACCAAAATTGTATTGAATATATGTGTAAAACAGGGCCACAAGCCGTCTATGAAATGGAACACATGGGATTGCCATTTTCGCGCATGGATAATGGTCGCATTTATCAGCGCTCATTTGGTGGACAGTCCAAAAATTTTGGCGGTGAACAAGCATCCCGTACTTGCGCCGCAGCGGACCGCACCGGACATGCATTATTACACACTCTTTACCAGCAAAATGTTGCACACCATACGCAATTTTTTAATGAATGGTATGCACTGGATATTGTTAAAAATAGCCATAATCATGTAACCGGGGTTACTGCACTCAATATTGAAACCGGTGAAGTAATCTATATCTGTGCCCGAGCTGTAATATTAGCAACGGGTGGTGCTGGGCGTATCTATGAATCAACAACCAATGCCCATATTAACACCGGCGATGGATTAGGCATGGTTTTGCGCGCGGGTTATCCTTTGCAAGATATGGAAATGTGGCAATTTCATCCCACTGGAATAGCGGGCGTCGGTGTGTTAATTACTGAAGGTAGCCGTGGTGAAGGTGGTTACTTAGTCAATAAAAATGGCGAACGCTTCATGGAACGTTATGCGCCAAAAGTGAAAGATTTGGCTTCACGTGATGTGGTCTCGCGCGCCATTGCGATTGAATTACGTGAAGGGCGTGGTTTCAATCCGGGTGGACTTGATTATGTAAACTTAAAACTTGACCATTTGGGTGCCGAACTCATTAAAACCCGTTTACCTGGTATCCGTGATTTGGCTATGACCTTTGCGCATGTGGATCCCATTAAAGATGCAATTCCAGTGGTGCCAACCTGTCACTATATGATGGGCGGCATACCAACCAATATCCACGGTCAAGTGCTTACCCTCAATAAGCAAGGCCAAGACCAGGTTGTCGACGGCTTATACGCGGTGGGTGAGTGCGCAAACGTATCCGTGCATGGCGCTAATCGACTCGGTGGTAATTCTCTTCTTGATTTAATCGTATTTGGGCGTACGGCCGGCTTGCATGTGGCGAATTATTTAAATGAATCAGATACTCATGCGCCTGCTTCGGTGGATGATATTGCTAAAGCAGAAGCTAGATATCTTCGTTTGGAAAATCAAAATGATGGTGAAAGTCCCAGTGACGTATTGCATGCGCTACAAAGGGCAATGCAACAACATTTTGGTGTCTTTCGTACCAGTGCAGTGATGTTAGAGGGTATTGAAGCATTAAAACAAATACG
>CAYSGV010000165.1:0-6637 GCA_964430685.1 uncultured Gammaproteobacteria bacterium | reverse complement strand
TGAAACTGGATTGTTTACATCTGAATTCAGTGCATTAAGTTCGCAAGCAGTAAAAGGATTACGACAGCAGGCAAATACTTGCCAGCCCACTTTCTGATACTGTTTGGCTAACTCGAAACCAATTCCCCGATTTGCGCCCGTAATTAATATGGAAGGCATAAAGTATAAACTCTTATGTTAACCTATATATTATAATTAGATTGTAATTATCAAAAAATTAAATATAAAATTTTTATGGTACACAATGTAATTTTTTCTTTGCACGGTATAATATTCAGGTAATTTATCATTTAATCGTAACATATAGAAATAATAACTCACGTATATCGAATTTTTATTATTTCACATTTCACCCCAGCATCTTTTCAAAACACGTAAATATTGATTATTCTGATTACGACTTTATATCCATTTTGCTATGGCTACAGCTGTAAATCATGGGCAAAAGCATGTTACATCGATTTGCTCAAGACAGGATGAGTTTTTTGCGAATCAGATGATGTGTTTTGCTGGTCAGCTTTATGTTTTTCTCGTTCTAGCTTGTTAATTTCAGAATTAAGTTTGGAACTTTTATAGGCATGATACAAACCCGAACCAACTAAATGAACGGGTGCAACAATAGGGCTTAAACCATTTATAGTATCAATTGATGTTTGTAGCGCGCGCAGCTCAGATTTTTTATTGCGGATTCGTTCCTCAAGAATATGAGTATTGCTGTCTTCTGGTATGCTTTTATTCATTTTTTACCTCCATTTTCAGAACTATAATAAATATTATACCTGAAAATTTAATTTAATAACAGCAAAGAATTTATATTGAAAGTTACTGATTTTATGATCTATAGCTTACAGAAACCCTCTTGATTATTCATTATTTTTCAGTCAATTATCTAATTTTTCAGGGGCGGGGCACCTTCTAAAACGAAGTGCAAGCTCCCCACTGAACTGAATTTATTTGTCCGAATGTAAATCTTCAGAACAAAAGATGCGCGTTTGCAACATAGAATATTAATAGCGGTAATATTCAGGTTTATATGGACCATTCACCGAAATATTCAAGTATTCCGCTTGTTCAGGTGTCAATTGAGTTAATTTCGCACCCAGTCGTTCTAAATGCGAGCGTGCAACTTTTTCATCTAAATGTTTGGGTAAAACATGGACACCAATCGCATATTGTTTGGCATTGGTCCACAATTCAATTTGTGCCAAAACTTGATTGGTAAATGACGTTGACATGACAAAACTGGAGTGACCCGTGGCACAACCTAAATTAACCAATCGCCCTTCTGCTAAGATAATAATTCGTTTATTGTTAGGTAAGAGTACATGATCAACTTGCGGTTTAATATTTTCCCAGGGAAATTTTCGTAGCGATTCGATATCAATTTCATGATCAAAATGACCGATATTACAGACAATGGCTTGGTCTTTCATTTGCAGCATATGTTCATGTGTAATGACTTTGACACAGCCCGTGGCCGTGACAAAAATATCTGCCACAGGTGCTGCCTCTTGCATGGTCACCACACGATAGCCTTCCATCGCTGCTTGTAATGCGCAGATTGGATCAATTTCAGCAATCCACACTGTAGCACCTAAAGCACGTAAAGATTGTGCACAACCTTTACCGACATCACCATATCCTAAAACGATAGCAACTTTGCCAGCTATCATCACGTCCGTTGCGCGCTTCAATCCATCGAGCAATGATTCTCGACAACCATATAAATTATCAAATTTCGATTTGGTCACTGAATCATTTACATTAATGGCTGGTGCTTTGAGCAAACCCTGCGTGTGCATTTCATAAAGTCTGTGCACACCGGTTGTGGTTTCTTCTGAAATTCCTTTGATGCTAGTCAACAGCTCTGGGCGATGACGGTGTATATAAGTCGTTAAATCGCCGCCATCATCCAATATCATATTCGGTTGCCAACCATCTGGACCATGAATGGTTTGTTCAATACACCACCAGTACTCTGCTTCGGTCTCACCTTTCCAAGCAAAGACGGGAATATTCGCTGCTGCCATCGCTGCAGCAGCATGGTCTTGCGTTGAAAAAATATTGCAAGAAGACCAACGAACCGTCGCACCTAACGCAACCAATGTTTCAATGAGTACGGCCGTTTGAATGGTCATGTGTAAACAACCAGCAATACGTGCACCTTGTAGCGGTTTTTGTGCACCATATTCTGCACGCAAGGCCATTAATCCAGGCATTTCGGTTTCTGCGATACGAATCTCTTTACGTCCCCACGCAGCTAAACCAATATCGGCAACTTTATAATCTTGAGCGACTGCTTGCTCGCTTTTAGTAATGCTGACCATATGTATTCCCCTCGTATTCAACCACCCTCATCCGGCTTGCATATTTTCAACGACAACAGATACTGTGGGTTTTATCCCAGCTTCTTGGCACAACTGGTCCACTTTATCTAATTTTTCCCAAGTAAATTCAGGCTCTTGGCGACCAAAATGCCCATAAGCAGCAGTCGCTAAATAAATGGGTTGCAGCAAATTCAGCATTTGAATGATTCCATAGGGCCGCAAGTCAAAATGTCGGCGAATCAATTCAATAATTTTATGATCACTGATTTTACCCGTTCCAAAGGTCTCAACACAAATGGAGGTTGGTTCAGCCACACCAATGGCATAGGAAATTTGGATCTCAAGCCGTTCAGCTGTCCCTGCCGCAACTAAATTTTTAGACACATAACGTGCAGCATATGCTGCGGAACGATCCACTTTCGATGGATCTTTACCTGAAAAACAACCACCGCCATGACGCGACATTCCGCCATAGGTATCGACGATAATTTTACGTCCTGTCAGCCCACAATCCCCTAACGGACCACCAATCACAAAACGGCCGGTGGGATTCACGTAAAATCGAGCATTTTTGTCTAACCAATTGGCTGGAAACACAGGCTTAATGATTTCATCAATGACCGCTTCCACAAGGTCCTTATGGCTAATATCTGGATGATGTTGAGTGGATAGGACCACTGCATCCACGCCAACTGGCTTATGATGTTCATAACGAAAAGTGACTTGGCTTTTGGCATCGGGCCGTAACCAGGGTAAAACACCCGATTTGCGCAATTCCGCCTGACGACGAACCAATCGATGCGCATAGTAAATTGGGGCAGGCATAAACACATCGGTTTCATTCGATGCATAACCAAACATCAATCCTTGGTCACCTGCGCCTTGTTCTTGCATACTTTTTGCATCTACGCCCCTGGCAATATCCGGTGATTGTTTCCCAATTGCCGACATCACGGCACATGAATCGGCGTCAAACCCCATATCAGAGCCGATATAGCCAATTTCACGAATAGCTTTACGGGCAATGGCATCGATATCCACCCAACCTTCAGTGGTAATTTCCCCCCCGACAAGTACCATACCTGTTTTAACAAAAGTCTCACAGGCAACACGACTATATTTATCTTGGGCGAGCAATGCATCTAAAACTGCATCAGAAATTTGGTCAGCAATTTTATCTGGATGGCCTTCTGAAACCGATTCAGAAGTGAATAGATAATAATCATTCATCAATTAATCCCCGTTTTTCTCGTTAAAAGTGGAACCAATCTGCCATTTTGGCAAGGAAAACTGGATGACGATCTTACTCGATTTTTAAGTTAAATACACCCTTAAATCAAGTATACGAGTTGCCTCATATTAAAAGTAACCGAAGAAGGATAAAAAAAGTATCGTTGACTCATATTAAAAGTAACCAAAGCAAAGAGGGTTACTACCATGAGTCGCAATAAGCGTCGTTATAGAAGGTCTGGCCGGAAGCAAAAAGCGAAGATTTTAGACGAGTTTTGTGCGGTATGTGGCTATAATCGTAAATACGCCATCCGAATATTAAGGAAGCGTCCTCCTAAACGGAAATCCAAACCAGGACGTAAAGCTTGGTATGATCCCAAACTCCTTCTTGAGCCATTAAAATCGATTTGGCTGGCATCAGATCAAATATTTAGCAAGAGATTGAAAGTAGTCCTTCTCGAATGGCTGACGCATTATGAAGAAGAACAAGGTGACTTAGATGATGTTGTGTGCGGCCAGCTTTATACGATTAGCGCGGCGACGATCGATCGATTACTAAAACCTCTGCGTGTTCATTATCCCAGTAAAGGTTTATGTGGCACAAAACCGGGACGATTACTTAAAAATCAGATACCCATCAAAACAGATAACTGGGATGTGACGCAACCTGGATTTCTTGAAGCCGAGATGGTGGCACATTGTGGAAATTCTCTTGCTGGGGATTTTGTTTGGAGCCTCACTATGACAGATATCAAGACTAGCTGGACGGAAAATAGGGCCACGTGGAATAAAGGCGCAGAGGGTGTTGTCAAACAAATAAAAAACATCGAAAAAAGCCTACCTTTTAAGCTTTTGGGATTGTGATTGTATGGTTCGGAATTTTTAAACTATCATTTGATTCATTATTTTATGAAACGAGAGACGCCAGTCAAATTTACTCGTTCACGCGCGTATCATAAAAATGATAATGCGCATGTGGAACAAAAAAACTGGACGCATGTTCGTCATCTTTTCGGTTACGACCGCTTTGATAATCCTGCTTTGGTTGATTTAATGAATAACCTTTATGCCAATGAATGGAGCCTATATCAAAATCATTTTTGTCCAGTTATGAAATTAATTGAGAAACAGAAAATAAATTCTCGTTACCACAAGCTTCCATAACGACCACATTCACCTTAAGCGTTTTTACATATTCTAATAATTTATTCCTTGTTAAGCGCTTTTTAAGCACCGTTTCTCCTGCTTTATTTATACCATGTAATTGAAATACATTTTTAGCAACGTCTATGCCAAGTATGTTAATATTCATATTGAACCCTTCCTTTTTTATTAACTTATGGTCAATAACCATTTTGGCGCATCTTGACGCCTCATTAAAGAGGGATGGGTTCATTACATTGGACACAATAATTTATTAAGGGGCCTATATTTAGGTATTCCCACATTGCCATAAACCTGGGTCTAGCAAACTCCCTTCTATAGCTTATGGTGGGCAAATTCGTCAATTCGGCAAGTGGACTGACACATGATATATACATAACCAAATATTCAACACAATACATATCGACAATTAAAATATATCTGGCGATATCATTAAATTCTTCTACTACATTCAACTTAAACCCTTCATCACTAGTAAAATAGATACCATCCTTTATGTTCCACTAGAGTTTTTTTGATATTCAAACGGTAATCAATTACCAAATGAGAAGCAGATATTTGATTAGCAATAGTAAGCATGTGCCAAATGGTAAAGTACATGGCAATGTGTTGCAAGCGGTTAGGCTGGCTGCATTGCGAAACGGTGAAAGTAATGCACTATATAATATAACCAACTTGGTTTCGGAGGCTGACTCAGGACATGGCATATGCGTCAAAAAAACACTGTTTGCTCCACTAAGTATCTTTGCTGTGCATGATATGATTATCAAATGAAAAGCAGGTTTGGTTAGCAAGGGGAAGCATATTGATCTGCGTTATTCACATGAGAAATTTATGTAAATGTAAGGTGTGGACATAAATGCTGTATGTTATTCCATACCTTTATGAACCAAAAAATTTACTAATCAATTATTCTTTTATAATCCAACAGTCATTTCTGTTTAATGAAAAGCAAAATATACAAGTTTAATTAAAATTCAGTGACAGATGTTTCCTAAAAATTTATTAAGCCCTAAATGATGACAACGGTTGATTATACTATTGTAAAAGTATTCACTTTTTGAATGGCAACTCCCCAATTAAACAGGCCCACTTAGCTGTAAATTGACAACTAGCTATAGGACTAGTCATGCCTACATCAAAATTGGATGACGACATAATGATAAGCACATTTTCACAGCCTGCTTACAAACAGGCATGGGTGCAGTATTGAAATCCACTAATGCTGAAAAATTTAAAAGATTGATTATCAGAAAATGGCAGATGATTCATCAATGTCATCTTCTCGCACTTTTGTAAAACTTACATCTAATGGAGACAACACTGCTTAAAGATTTTCCCACTACCGCAAGAACAAAGGCCATGGTGATTGGTGGTCAATGAAAATTGTGTGTATTCAGCGGAATAAGTAACTTTTCGCTGTTTCAGCCAATAAGTATAAATCGTACTTACAAGATAAGATAATGACTTTATATTCCTTTGTCGCAATGTTGCGGGTGTTTCAGTAAGCTTGTGGATTTTTATTTCTCTTTGTAGATCTTCATCTGATAAGGTCAGTGAAGCAATCGGATATAATAGGACCTCCATCGTTTTGATGTGCTCATCACTGTCTTCGCAATACCAAGTTTCTTGTGCTAAGCTGGTTCCAAGTAGATAACCTTGCGCCCAAGCACAAGCTTGTCCAAAATAATCTCCTCCCTGGGATAAGCTCAAACTAATGAGTGGCTGGTAAGTGTGTTTGGCTAATTGTGTACGAATAGCATTGTAAAAATCTATGATGGTGCTTAAAATCAAATTGGCTTGCTTTTCATTGCGAAACTTAATATCGCCAATTCCAGCAATGTCCATCCATTCATGGGGCATGATTAACGAAGGACAGCTGATTACTGCACTCAGGAAACCATTTAACTCAACCA
>CAYSGV010000164.1:0-6653 GCA_964430685.1 uncultured Gammaproteobacteria bacterium | reverse complement strand
ATGTGCGTAATCAAGTGATTAAATATTGTCAAGACTATAGCAAAATTGAAACATATGATCCAGAAAGGGAAGGGCTGAGGCAAAAAAAACATGAGCTCAAAGAAGCAATCCAAACGCTAAACCCGAGAGAAGCAAAAAACATTGAATTAAAATATATTCAAGAATTTATTCGTTATATGTGGTATGTGCGGGTAGGCGTAGAATATAGCACGGAAAAATTTTGGCTAGATCTAGAAACAAGAGTCGCCGAGCCAAATGAAAAAAGGCTGATTATCGCATTACGTGCAGAGTGGCTAAAACACGGCAAGATGGCTGGTTTTACTTTTAGCTTGTTTGATTACTTACAGAAAAAATTTTTTCCTGTCTTGGAAAATTATGTCGCTAATGCCAGACAGCAATTACACGATAAAACATTGACTGCTCCACGTTGGTCAGAATTTAAAAAGCGGTTTAAGCAGTACTTAGACGCTTTAGAATTGGCTCTAGAAAAGCAAAAGAAAATTCTTCTTGAAGCGCTCTATGCAAGAATAAAAGCAGGTATTGACCAGTGTGATGTTAGTTATACCGATGTTCTCTTTAACCTATATCAGTTCATTGCTGTAAGGCACTATAACGACGATTTTCGTTATAAACACTCCGATCGCTATCCATTGCGATATGAATTATCACAAGAACGTTTTTTTCAAACATATTTATACCTTCTTAAAAATGATAAGCTGGCCATTGCTAGGCTCAATCAATTATGGGCCTATCCAATTGTTCCACTCACAGCAACGGTTAACCTGAATTTTTCATTAACAGTGAATAAAAATGAATATGGGTTGGTCATCTTATGTCCAACAGCATTGAAAGATATGCGTTGTTACAACATTTCACAATGCCAGCAAGTTTTTGCTGATGCATATGCTTTGGCGGCAATGTTTCTTGTTCTACGTGCAACACATCGTTATATTTTGAATGAAAGTTTAATTGACATAAAACAACTCAGTAGCAAAAATAATATTGAAATTTGGCAAAAATCACTTGATGTCATACAAGGAGAAATGCTTCGGATTCGTAGTTCTATATCAATGTTTTTTTCAAATGAATTTAAATATGCTTGGCTTACGCAACTTGCTTATTATCAACTTTGGTTATTTCATGAATGGCTTAATTGTATCAATAGATATTTACAGCTTCAGCAAGAAGTGTATTATTTGCAGCCAGTGATTACAGTTTTGCAACAAATGCGTAGTAGCATGCAGCGCTTTTTACAAGATTTACCGGAAGAAGTACATAGTAGCTACACCAATCTTATCAAATCCTTAGAGTTTCAGCAACGACTGCAAAGCATTGAAGCCAGAATCAGTGCAGTTCAAGCAAATAATAACGAAAAAATCATAAAAATAATAATGGCTGACCTATCTGACATAATAAGAAAATCAAAAAGCAGTGAACGTATTATTTTGGTTGAAAACATTGAACGTGAACTAATGCCATACTTAAGCCCAGAGTTAACTAAAGCGCTGCAACATGTATTATGTTTAATGAAACAAGGGATCGGCAAAACTTCTGTAAGCCACCTTTGCGCGGCATTGGATTTAATCTGGAATGTTGGTAAATTTCCGGAAGACATTAAAAGTGACTTTAGAAAGCTACTGCTAAATAATTATTTGTTGCCAAACTTATATGTCCAAAATACTCCGGTATTTGATTATATTCAACAACTTGATCAAACAAATGCAAAACGATATGCAGCTGAGGTAAAAGTTAAAAAAGAAGATGCGAGTTTATTTTTACGCGTAATATTTGAGCAGAGACCAGAAAAGACATTCGAGCGTGACACAATATTGTTAAGTGGGACGGAAATACTGCTGACACTGGATAAAATTTATCTGAGCGTTTTTCTAGTGGGTCAGCCAAGACAAACGGATAATGTATATAGACGTAGATTAGTTGAAGATGCCACGGCATATGTTCAAGCGTATACTGGCGATAATGATAAATACTTACTGCTTATTGATGCGATAAATGATGAAACTATAATTTGCGCTTATGAAACAAAACGCTTTTGTTATCTTTTTGAACACAGCCAATTTGATGCAATAATGCAAGATCACTATTTACAAGAACGTTTACGAATTCCGCAGTTTCGTGCCAATGTTAATGAAATACTAAGTACCTATTATGAACAGCAGAAGCCTTATAGTATGCAGCTATTGCCTTACTGGCTAGAGTTATCACCAGAAGCAAAACTCGAACGTCGTTATACAAAATCAGTTGTAACGGTATTTACGACATTCGTCACAGAAGAAAATCTTCGTAATGCACTTTATACGCTTTTTGATTTAGAAACACTTGCGCATATTCGTACATGCCTTAAAACGAATATACAAGATACAGTTCAGCTAGAACGAATTACAAGTAGTTTGCAAGCTGACCGCATACGTTTTCCTTTGTCCCCAAAAATCGGACCTGATCTATTAAAAACCTTTTTCGAAAAGGAAGTCATGCAGGCTGTATGGTGCAAAGCATATTATGTGATTGTTCGTGCATATGGATCAACTGCAGTCAATGAACAGTTTAATTATAAATGGTTGGTTGCATTGCTTAAGGGTCAGCTGGAAGATAATGAAAGCATTGATGCTCTTAAAAAAGAAGGGACAGATTTAGATTCTTTATTTAGATTGTATGGTATTGAACTAAGCAAGGTAACAGACTTAATGCGAGAATACCTAGTAAAGACATTAGAACAATTAAAAACGACTTATGAGATCAATACTTCTGTTTTTACACTAATGAAAGAATATATTTTCCTATCGCCTGAATTTATTCGCCATACAGCAGAGGAAGATCTAAAGGTTGCAGTTGAAGACATTACGCGTGTTCAGAAAGAAATTGCTAACGCAGATATTGAAGCAGATGACTATGTTAATGCTATTAATAGAGAGCAATTTGAAGAAGCTTATACGATTATTAATCAGAAGTTGCATTTTCTTGAAGTCTATCAAGAAAATAAATCCACAGAAGATGACTTTAAAACTAAAAAAGCAAAATTTATAAAATGTACAAATGTGGTTGCGAATTTCAGAAGAGTAAACCAGATGATTTGCATGAAATTTGCTGCGTTTTTACAGACTAAACCACATGCATTAAATTTAACATCGAAAATGCAAGAATTTTATGATGAACTATTAATCAATAGCACATTAAATAACAATATAATTTATTTATTCTATGCAGCACATAAAGGGGCCAATATTAACAAGCAAGATGCAACATTCGCAAGGACCGTCTTACATCGCACTGCTTATGCAGGTAAAGCAGAAGCAGTTCGTGCTCTCGTTGAGCTCGGCGCTGATATAACATTAAAAAGCAACGATCATGCGACCGTCTTACATTCTGCATCAGCAAGTCATCATGCCCCGACAGTGTTAATATTACTTAATAGAGCAAACACCTTATTGGAGTGTAGGGATAATGACGGCTATACGCCATTTTTATATGCAGTTTCATCAGGCGATGTACCCGTTGCTGAAGCATTCTTACATGCTGAGGCAAACGTTAACGCTAGAAATAGGGCCAATGTCAGCAAAGATGAAAATGTCTATATATCCAGTGACGATACTGCCTTGCATTATGCAGTGCGAGTAAAAAATCATGATAATTTGCCAGAATTATTAGAATTACTAATAAAAAATGGTGCAAACTGCGATGCGCAAAATAGTGAAGGCTGTACGCCATTCTTCCGAGCAATTCAATATCGGAATAGAATAGCAATACCGATTTTACTCATGGCGGGAGCTGATTACACGATACCAGATAAGCATGGTAGGCTTCCCTTGAGCTTATTACGCTCAGGTGATGACTTTGCTACTTATGTACGTGAGCAAATTTCAACCTACCAGAAGTCGCCAGACGAATTATGTGCACAGATAAGTGCAATGCGTGATTCATTAGAGGGACTTACAAAACAAATAGCTGAAGTAAAACAGCATCGATTAGATCAGCCTACGGAGGAAGAACAGGCAAAGCATCATGCAACGAGTAGTTTACATTTTTAGCTACAAAATATTAACCATTCATATCCTCGGCTCTATGTTTTGCGATTAGCTTTGTTCCTAATCATATTTAACGGCTATCTGCAATAGCTCGGCTAGAGCGCTACCAGGCGCGAGATTCGACATTTCTCACCTCGTTGTATCGTCGAATTTCTTCTTTGAGTCAGCTCTTTCTGGTCTAACATCCGCAGTTTGGGATGTTATACGTAATGCCCTACTTGCTTGATAAATTTGCTAGATATATTATCCAAATATGCCTTAATGGTTTCTGCTTTTAGAAAGCGGAGGCTAATCCAGCGGCTAAGGCGCTGGTGAAGCGAGGTGTGAAACTACTACAGCGGCGGGTACTATCGGTCGGTGTTTCTCCTGCAAACGAGATAAAGAAAGTTTTGGCTGATCAAAAAAGAAAAAATTCTGACCAATAGCTAGTTGACGCACTATTTCTCTTTTAGAGGGTGGAGTTTTTTCGACGATAGGTGTGCAAGTATAACCCTCAAGTTCGAGCAAATTTTGCAAACTAAATTTAGAAATAGTGTGCAGTCCTCCCGCAGCGACTAGAGAATTTTGCCCTGATCTGGAAATATCCAGAATTTGTTCCATCCAAAATTTATTTCGTGTTGTGACTTCAAATATTTCATCTTCATCGAAGTTTTGAGACAGCATCTCCCAGGCTTCTTTCTTTAAGTCTTTAAGGCGTTTCGAAACTACTTCAGGATGGCATAGCTGTGGATTGATAAGTCCTCGAACTCGCTCATCTTCAAGAGCCATTAATTTTTTCCCACGAAGGTAAGCTTTTTCAGCGATGAAATGATCAAGGACAAAGGTGAATCGCTGTTGTCTAGTACAAACATTTAGAAAGCCTATTTGCAGCTCTAGTTCAGTTTGAACAATTTCGACGTCATCGAGCAATTTGTCGATTAAATCATTAAATCTATCTTCTAATTTAAAGGGAATGTGGAATGTTCCAAATAAATAGATAGTCCCCCATCCTTCTTTTTCTGCTTTCCATACCAGAGCTCTTTTATTGATTGAAGTTGGTTTAGAAGAAAGCAATTGACTAATTTTTTCGTGTGAATATTTTTCTTCTCCAGAATTAATTCTGTTATTAATTTTTTCATCAGTGAATGAAAGAAAACTATTAGAATAAAAAGTTTGTCTTTTCCTGTTGCAAACAACTGTAAGTTTGTTTCCCTGCTTAATCTGATTGGTATGTTCTAATTCTGGGATTTCATAATCAGGCGTAAGTTTTTTTGTTAATCTTTCATAGGCTGCATTAATGATTTTAAATTTTTCCAAACTCGTAACATCAGGGTTTCTATCAGGATGATACCTAAATACCAGAAGCTTATAAGCCCTCCTGATCTCTTCTAATGTTGCATTTTCACCAACATTTAAAATTTCATAATCTGATATTACTTTAATACCCATCTGAGCCTTTTGGTAATTTGAAGAATCTTTGAATGAATATCTTAACGCAAAATAAGTGGAATTGATAATTTTAATTAATTAAGCGCAAATGGTCAAGTATCAGATTGTAAGTTCTCACTTCAAAAATATGAAGAACTTACAATCTGATACTTGCCCCTTTGTTTTTTTAACGCTGACAAACGAAAGCATTCAGCTCTGGTTCAGGTTGTGTAGATTGCATGGGCTGATTCGTAACATTAACAGCAGGAGTATTTGCTTCTTCTATTTTTAGAGTGAATTGCTCAACTTCCTCATCATTAAGAGTCTCTAGTTCAATGATGTCTAAACAATTTTGCAGGAATTGTTTAGGTGTTTTTTGACTAAAATATTGCACTAAATTCATTAAGCATATAGATAAGTGTGGACCAGGAAATAGCTTATTATTGACGGTCGTTATTAATATAACGGGATTTTTGAGGAGCTCACCTAGTTGCATTTCAAATTGCTGACATTTCAAATCGTGTAAATTGTACATTTCATTAATACAAGAAAGCTCGCATGTTGCAAAGCCCGAGTGTAATTGTTTTAATTCTTCAGATAAAGTAATAAGCATGGTAATTTTGCTTTTATATTCTGTAGCCAACGGGTAGTTTTGTAAATACTGCAACCATTCTTCAGTGGTATTGGTGATAATCAATTCATACATGCCTTTTGCTAGAGTCGTTTCTGGCACGCTTAGCACTTGCAATAGATTTACTAATTGTTGTGGTTGTTTTTTAACTTGATCTGATGCGTAGGAAAACAACGTTAATAGTAATATTTCTGCTTGTCGAGAAGTTTTAAATGTTTTCCTTAAAATGTTCAGGTGAGCAAAACAATGTTCAACCAAGGTTGCTGCTAAATTATTTGTATAATCAATATGTGGGAGACCTAGTTGTAGACAAGTAATAATATCAATTTCTTTTAATAGGATCGCTAATTCCATACGATGATAAATTAAAGCTTTCTGAATTAACCGACATTTATCTACAAATATTGGGTCGGCATGAGCTATTATTTCTTCAATTTGGTTTGAATGTTGATGATATTTTTCGAATGCGTTGTTAATCGCAATTTCAGAGACTACAGTAAAATGCAGCTTTAATCCATGTATGGTTTTTTGCAGATTTTTCCAGTTTAATTGGTATTTAGCAAAATTAATTCGCC
>CAYSGV010000163.1:0-6677 GCA_964430685.1 uncultured Gammaproteobacteria bacterium | reverse complement strand
GTAGATTAAATGCTGCGCCACAATTTTTACTGCATCTTTGGTTCTAAAATAACGTTTATCATTTAAAACAAGCCAATTATCTTTGTATTTTTCAGCGCTCTTACCTATATACTGACCTAAACCGTTACCTGATATTAAAACTTCGTATTCGTCTTCTTGCCTGTTTGGCGGCACTGACATTTTAGACCATCGAATTAATTGCTTAAATCTTGGTTCATCATTTTCATCTAATGGTGCTAAATATAATTCCACTCCTTCCATCGGCTCATCTAAATTAATGGTGCCATTTGGCAATATCTCGCTTATCGTTGCTCCCCAAGTGACTTCTGTTGGCCCATAAGCATTCCATATGCGCCGCACACAACCTTCAAGAAACCAGGTGGCAAGCCAATTACGATCGTAATTCTCACCTGTAATCAGCCAACCTTTTATTGTTGGAAAATACTTTGGGTGCATGGTTCGCAATACAGATGGCACATTAATACCATAGATTTGTAGGTCAGGATTAGTAGCCTTTATTTTCAATAAAAACCCTTCTAAGGATAATTTGCCCAGTCGAACTGATTCTGATACTAAAAGAGCTGGTATACCTTTAAACCATGCAGCGAGTAATTCCATCACGCTCGGATCAAAATCAAAACCGGTATAATTTAATACCGCACTACTGTTATCTAATCCATAAGCACGGATGGCACTGCGGATGCGTGCTGAAATTGCTTCCATGGGTAAGGCGATGATTTTGGGTTCGCCTGTTGAACCTGATGAACAAAAAACAAAAGCTTCATCACCTGCGCTGATATTACTAAATGCATGCTGTGATTCGTCATTGACAGTAGAATTTATTGCTTGTTTGGAGATATCAAATATATTTACATTTGCATCGATTAATTTTAGTTCATTAATGTATTCAGGTAATGTAACTACCAGATCGATCAGTGGCAGCAATGCATTCAAGCGATGTTTTATATTTTTATAAACAACAGGATCGTGCTTCATTCTTGCAATCGAAGTGTCTGTCATCGGAACGTAGCTATATCCGGCCAGCCAGATGCCTAAGAAGGCAATGGGAAATTGCTGTGTTCTGGGTAAACAAACCCCAATTCGCCGCTGCTTATTCTTACCGACAATATGTATCAGTTGTTCGCGCAATTGGCAGGCTAAATGATAGGCGTGTTGCCAGAGCTGATTATAAGTTAAAGTATGCAATTGTTCTGCGCTATCTTCCCAAATTAAAGCAAGATGCTCAGCATTGCTTTTTACCTGTTGGTAAATGATGCTCAATGGATTATCAGTAAAATCTCTAGATTTATGCATTCATTCCATCTCCAAATTATTACATCGTCCATAATCAACAAGAGTGGACATTAAGATAATTTTATATTTTTAGTGTCATTTCAGCTAATGCACCATGACTGGCTAAATAGTCATAAATATTTTGATAAAAAAGTTGCAGTCCAGCACACATAATGGAAGCATTTTCAAAGCGTTTAGCTTCACTATAGCGATTCACCATAAAACCACCGCCGCATACCGAATTCCAGGGACATTTTTTACAATATTGTGGTAACGTTTCAGAACTTTTTTGCAATAGGCGCATTGTAGGATGTCTAATAAAATCAGTTAATTGGTCTTTAAATACCGTCATATTTGTTTCCATGTATTTTGGGTCAGTTGAGCGTAAGGTATCATCTGGTGCTATACTACCATCACTCGCAATTGTAAAAGCAACTGTTTTATTACGACTATCACCATAACCAACTAAGTTCGTTTCGCCACCAACAAAAAGCGATAAGGTTGAATTTAAAATCCGAATGTAAATGCTTGGGTTGTCATCTTTAACCCATTCAGCCAACACGTTACATAAAAACTCGCCATATCTTATTGCATCGAAGTCAGTCATGGTCTGCGCTGCATCATGAGTAATATCAGGCAACAAGAAGTCAAGATTTTTAAATTCCAATTCATCCACAAAATGCCGGTAGATTTCATTACCAGAAAATTCAGGGTTTACAACCGAAAGCACTGCTGGTTCAGCTAAACCATGAGTTCGAGCATAACATTGTGCCAGTTTAATGCCTTGAACCACACGATCATAAGTACCTCGTCCGCGCTTATCGATGCGATAACGGTCATTAAAAGCTTTAGGGCCATCTAAACTAATACCTATGTGTACATTATATCGTGCCAATAATTCTAGCCAAGAGTCATTAATCAATATTCCATTGGTTTGTATAGAAAAACTAATTTCTGTGAGTGGCGCGAGTACTTCGACAAATGTATCGCACAGTGCAGTAAAATCTTGTTGTTTTTGCATGAGTGGTTCGCCACCATGCAAATCAATTCTAATATGTGGAATATTGTATTGCTGACAGCCCTGCGCCAAAAAATTCGCAATTTGCTTAATGGTGTCAGATTTAATATAAGGTGGATGTTTCATAAAGCTCTGATCGATACCATTAAAAAAATAACAATAGGTACAATTTATATTACAGCGCTCTACGGTCTTTAAAATGACTTCTAAATGATTTATTTGCTGTAGTTGCATACGATGCTCCTAGAATTATGGATTGGTGTAGAAGTTTCAATGACTATTTAAATTTATTGCATCCTCTACACCAATACTTTTAAGCACCTAGTGTTGGTATAAGTGATTTTTCTGATAACGCCTCAGATTGTTGCTTATTCATGATTTGGACATCATCCGTCAGCGGTTTAAAAAAATTTGGGCTGACATGATCTGGTTTAGTCGATTTCCCCCAGGTACTTTTAGTCCATGAGCTAGGAATCGTCTCATCTCGTTCATTTAGAATACGATTAATTAAATTACTTCTATTTTGATTCGTTGCAGTAGTCATTTTAATACTCCTTACTTTATGATTAAATATTCAGTCAATATAACTGAACAGCTTGACTATAGAAAAAGGATGTAAGACAAACTACTCGCAAATTTACGGTTTTTTCTAGGTATTTTTACTAGGATAAATAAAAATATGAGAAATGATTAAAAATAACGGTTTGCGAAACCCATTTGGATCATGGCAAGATTAAGCATAAGTTTCTTGCGAATTTTGTTGTTGGATGACTTTACTAAGTAATTCTAATTTGTTACGACAACCAACTTTATTCTTTATATTTTCAAGATGAAATTCAACGGTTCGAGGGGAAACATGTAAAATTGCTGCTGATTGTTTCGCGGACTTGCCTTGCATCAATAATTTAAGGCATTCATTTTCTTTAGTTGTCAAAGAAATAACCCGATTATCACTTAGCGCGATGACGTGTGGTCTTGCACTACCGGCGTCTATATTGCTTGGTTCACTAGAACTGGCTTGAGAGCGTAATTTGTCAACAACATATTTACTGATAAGATCATATTGATTGATTGCAATGGATTGTTCATATCGCTCACGCTCAATCTCCCAATTCTTTGCGGGCAGGTTTCGCGCAATGCCTGCAAACCCCAATATTTTATTATTAGGTTCGATCAGCACAAAATGGCGATCTTTAATATATTTTATACCCCCGGATGGTTGTACAATTCGATAATACATTACATCATGTGAATTATTGTCTTTAATATTTTCATTACATTTGCGTTGATGCTCTTCGAGATCATCTGGATGTATGGTTTTATAGAAATCTAGGGCTTGTTCGTAAAGATGCTGTGGTGACCGTCCCCAAATATTTTGATAATTTGAGCTTATGTAAACATTGGCTTGGTAACCAGGCTCGGTTACCCACAAGACAGCCTCGCTATCTTCATTGAGCACTTCAAATAAAGCCCCTAATGCTTGGACCATTATCTTTTTCATAATCAATATAATCTTGTCTAAAAGTCAACCTCGTAAACTTACTAGTATTGAACTGCAATCTGCATACAACGTCAAGTATTAAATCGTTGCTCAGTGCGACGAATTTTCATCCTATGCCATAGCCACACCCCAAGCGCTCTGCATGGCTATCATTTGAGCTGTAACTATTACCAGGTAATCAAATAATGCAAGTAATTTTCAGTTAACTTTACTAGGTATACCAGTAAATATCAGCATTCTTTTTTCGTAAATCATCGAGCTCATTTCCTAATCGTCATTCCATATTCTCGTCCTCAGCTAAGTGATGCACTTAGTAAAAAATTGTTAAACGTTTTGTTAACTAGGAGTGTACGATGAATACTGTAGAAAAAATTAGATTTTTAATTGTGGAAATAAATAAATTGTTAATTGCGAATAGACTTAATTTATTCGACAAAGATAAAAGCATTTATACTGAAGCAAAAGCGTTGGTTCATGATTTAGACGATATGGGTGAAAAATATTGCCACGTTTTACTCGCCCGACTAGAAATTGTATACCAACATCTTGATGCAAATTCTAAAAAAGAAGCTATCCCAATGGATTATCATTACCCATTTGGTCTTAAGTTTTCAGATCTAAAGAACTTAGTTAAAGTGAATGATTCAGATAGCAAAAATGAAACATATATATATTTTGAACCTGAATTAATTCGTGATTACCACAAAGCCGTAAAAAATGAGCATGACATACTTTTTGCCAGCCTTATTCAAAGACCAGAATATTGTCGTGCAAGAGGAGAAAATGGCCTAAAAGCATTGGGTCATGCAGATGCGCCTAAGTGTGAAGCGTGGTTAAATAGCCAACAATATAAAACTACAATAACGCATGAATTGAAAATAAACGCTGCTGCGCGCATTGGATTTTTCAGTTTGCATCCGTTAGAAAATGGTCCTGTTATTTTAATCGCGTCACACTACCTAGAACATGGTATACATAGTGATCGAAAAGAAGAAAAAAACAAACCTCATAAAACAGCGAATTTTTTTGCCAAACCAAATATCAGTTTACAATGCGCTGCTATTGGTCAATTCGCAAAGCCAACAGCAACGGCACTAGCAAATGTATCCATTAATCCATCTACAGACCAAATAATTAAATCGATGTCGGGTGGTTAATAGACTAAATGATTTAAACTGATTCATATGTTATTTTCACTCTCATCCTCTTTAGGCACTTTCTCCTGCTAAGAGCAGGAGAAAGTATTATAAGATGGTTTAACGTAATTTCTAGTTTATCTTCAAATAATACATTTGTAATTGTATTTAATGTAGCAACCAAATTGAGGAAAGAGATTATATTCTCTTTCTCACGATTTCGAAGGGGAAAAGATGCTCTTAATGAATAAGCGCGAATTTCCAGATCTGCTATGCTTAATAATAGGGATTATATTATTAGGTGATACTATGTTTGATAAAGCAAAATCTTTATTACTGAATTGGCAGTATTTAGCAGATGACTATGCGCAAGCGCATCAAACCATTGGCAATCAGCGCTGCCATTTATTAGGCATTCCACTTATTGTATTAGCCATTACACAATGGACACAATTGCCAGCTGGGAATCCTGTGCCCTTAATTGTCATATTTTTGCCACTTTATTATATTTGGAATATTCGCCTCGGAATTGCTATGACCATTGTAATTGCCATTATGGCCATCATTGCGCTTTTTTTAACTGCCTGGATAAGTTTAGTGCTATTTATTATTGGTTGGATTTGTCAATTTGTTGGCCACCTGGTTTTTGAAAAAAAACAACCGGCCTTTACAAAAAATTTAATCCATTTATTGGTGGGACCCGCTTGGATTTTACAGAAGTATCTTTCGAAATTAACTGTATAAGCTTAATATTGCCCACGGTTTATTTTTATTATAATATGATGCAATATCAATTTATATTGGAATAACTTTAATCATGCGCCAATCCACTGAATGTACCTTAAACCCTTTAGCAAAGTTAGCTGTTGTTGGCACGACAGCTGCAACTTTGGTAGCACTTGGCTGTCCAATACCCGCACAAGCAGCAGTCGTTGAACTACCTATAAATGTAACCAATACTTTTGTTTGGCCTGTTCGATTCCTAAATGCAGCATTTATGTATTATCCACATCATTTTGAAGTAAAAGATGATGCTAACACTTATGTACCCGATGCAATAACACAACTTTTCGCCGCCCAACAATGTGCACCAAACACAAATGCTACGGGTAGATACATAAAGCATGACCGTTTGCCACGCTTCTCATGCCTGGATGGCCTTCTAACGGCAGATATTGGTGCAGCAGACGATTACGGTGGTATGTCCATTTCTGACAGTATCACGGAATGTTTTCGTAAGTTGGTTTATCAAGCATGTGCATTGCGCGACCAAATTCAAGCCGAAATTAATGCCAAAAATTTGCGGGATTATCGATTAATTATCATGGGTATTTTTGGCTTTCTTGCTATTCTTGGTTTACTTGGTGTTGTTTATTATATGTACCGTCGTCATTGTGCAAGCAATAATGCTAACATCTCTACAAATCAACACACAGATAGATTAAGTAGCCCAGCACAAAGAAGAATTGAATATTCGCCTATTACCGACAGTAATGGTGATGGTCAAACCTTCATAGATGATAAAGTGTTTCAGTTATAAATTTTAAACTTCCATCTAATAAAAATGAAATTAGTATAAAGGTATTAATTCGTCGAATTCTTTGTAGATCCCCGCCCTCATCCGCTTATCACGCACCTTCACCGGGAGAAGGAGATATTTTTATATTTGGCTGATACAATAAAATTAACAAGTTAATTTTCTAAACTTATCTTCTAACAAGTTACGCAA
>CAYSGV010000162.1:0-6687 GCA_964430685.1 uncultured Gammaproteobacteria bacterium | reverse complement strand
AAAGATGTTTGGCAAGAGTTTGATAGTAATCTAGTGCTCGTACATGGGTAATGGCCTGTAAAATTTCACCTAAACGGCCACCATATTTTTCTTGTTCTTCGAGCGCTTTTGCTAACTCTTCAGGAGAAATTAATCCTGCTTCGACTAGACGTGTTCCAAGTTTCATAATGATTCCTTTCACTAATTAAAATTGACCCACAAAGCCACAAAGGGTGCTGTGCCAACGCCTACATTTCTGCCTAAATAGTCGTAACGCAGACCAGCTTGTAAGCCCACGATTGGTCTAATCCAATATAAAACACTGGGTTCTATTGTAAACAAATCATAGTTGGGCGGATTACCATGGTCCCCTTGATTGCGCATGCCAATAATATTGCTGCTTTTAACCATCCACCATGTTCTTTGTTCATTCATTTTAAAGCCAACTAATGCATCGGCGCGTACTTCATCTGCTGGTCCATTAAAGCGTTTACGATAACCCAAGCGAGTATCCAAAAACCAAAAATTATCTTGCACGGTACTTAAGCGACCACCAGTGCCGAATAAAATATCACCTTCAATATCGACTTGACGATCGCCATTATTCGGCACAGCAAAGCCGCTCGCAGGTCCAGGATATTTGAACACACCTTGTAGCGAAAGCACACTATAGTCTTTTTCCCATATGCGATAACGACCAAATACTTCAACGTCACCAAAGTTAGAGGCGTCTTGGCCGGGTGTATTGGTAATATCATCGTAAAATATATTCGTGCCGATGGTGAAATTATCAGTGATACCATATTCTACATAAGGATTAATTTTTAATTCACGATGGCGTGGCGATACAAACAGATCACCGTCTTCATCGTATGAACGTGTACTGACATACCACTCTGCTCGGCCAATAAAAATGCCTTCGCCTTGTGGTTGTGTCCACGCGCCTGCTAAGCTTTGTTCCGAAATGAGAAAACCAATCGTAAAGAATAGACTGTTTTTCCATATTTTATTAAAAACTTTTTTCATTGTCTGATATCCCTCTCTTTATTACATTTCATTTGGTGAACGCGCATATTTATCTTCATAACGAATGATATCGTCATCGTCAAGATAATTTCCCAACTGTACTTCAATTATTTCCAATGGCTCATTGGTTTCATTGGCTAAACGATGTTTAATGCCAACTGGAATATAAGTTGATTGACTGGCAAGCAAAGTCATTGTGCGAGAATCTTTTAATACGGAAGCTTGTCCAGAGACTACGATCCAATGTTCTGACCGTGATTTATGCAATTGGGTTGAAAGACAAGCGCCAGGATTTATTTTCAGTCTTTTAATTTGCACGTGTGCATCAAAATAAAGAATTTCAAAACTGCCCCAAGGTTTGATGACACGAGGATAATATTTTGTTTCACGACGATTTTGACTGACCAATCTATTAACCAAATTAGTCACTTCATGTGCTTTTTGATTATCAATGATCAGTAAAGCATCGGGGGTATCGACAATTGTTTGATCTTTTATACCAATGGTTGCGATCAAACGAGTGGATCCACGAACATAACATCCTGAGGTATTAATGGTTTCAACATCACCAATTTTCACATTGCCTTCAGCGTCTTTTGCAGAAGCTTGATAAAGTGTGGTCCAATTACCGACATCGATCCATTCGCCAGCAAAGGGTGCAGCGATAGTGTTGGTGGTTTTTTCAAAAATCGTATAGTCAATTGAAATATTTGGACATTCTGAAAGATTGGCTTCAGTAAGACATAACGTATGTAACTCTTTTTGTGCTGATGCATAGGCTTGTTTGGCAAACTCTAAAATAGGAAAAGCGAAGCGAGAGAGTTCGGCTAAAATATGATCCGTATAAAATAAAAAAATTCCCGTATTCCAATAGTATTGCCCAGTCTTAATCAGATTAGCGGCGCGTTGTTTTTTAGGTTTTTCAATAAATTCATCAACTTTTAACAGATGCGCATCGAGTGGCACGCCTTTGATATAGCCAAAATGACTGCTGGCACAAGTCGGTTTTGTTGCAAACAATACGGATAGATTCGGATTAACGGTATCTAAATAGGATTTGGCGTGCAAAATCGCTTGTAAAAAACTTTCTTGGTCGGACATCATGTGATCGACCGGCAAAACAAGCAGCAATGGATTGTTTAATTTTTCTTTAGCCCACAACGCAGCTAAGGCAACGGCAAAAGTAGTGTTGAGCGCTAGTGGCTCTAAAATAAGTTGGCTCGGTACACAATTAATTTCGCTAAGTTGTTGTTCTAAAATAAAACGATAATTTTTATTGGTGATAATGACGGGATCTGCACAATCAGAAAAATGATTCACGCGCAGTATGGTTTGCTGTAATAGCGAATGATTTAAAAAGAGATTTTGCAATTGTTTTGGATAGAATTGTCTTGATAGAGGCCACAGGCGTTTCCCTTCGCCGCCGCTTAATATTACCGGCACAATCATGTTCATCCGTCCCTGGTCGAATTATCATGTCAAGAGTATTAGTTACAGTCTAACGTAAAATGATTAGAAAACAACAAGAAATATGCTTTTATTTCCAGTCGCACAGCTTCAATGTTTATACTAAAATCTTGGTCTAGATTTTTGATCCATTCAGTTATGACGCTTGCTTCGCTATGACTGGTTTCGTTATAAGATGCATCCCGATACAGCAACCAACGTAATGATTATCAAAGCAAACATTCCTAAATTTAATTTTCTCATTGCATTCCTCGCTCTATATTCATTTAAATCTAAAGGCCTACCCATTAATCAACGTAACTATAAGCACTTATAAGCACCTGTCAAATACAGCATAGTGCGCTACATTAAATTAAGAACGTACGGATATTTCTATTGCATGCAATACAGGAAAAAGTATGGAGCGAAATGGTACACAACCTATTGAAATAGAGCAAAAAGTTCTATCAAATCTGCAAGAATTTGTTGCTGATTTGGGACATGCCCACGCAGCCAGAATCATCAATACTGATTCTGTTTTGGATAAGGATTTAGGCATAGGTAGTCTTGAACGTGTTGAGCTTTTTTCACGTTTGGAGCAAAGTTTAGGGATACAATTGCCACATGAATTACTCTATGAAGCAGAGACGGTAAACGATCTCATTCGTGCTTTACAAAAAAACGAGTTGCAACAAACAGAAATACAGCATGTGCAGAAACCGGTCTTGGATCCGACAGCACCTATTGCTGAGAGTAAAGAAACCTTAGTGGAAGTTCTGCGGGGTTATGCCGAAATCGATCCGAGTCGGCCGCATATCTATTTGCAAGCAGACACCGGCGAAGAACAAATTATAACTTATGGCATGCTTCGTGATGTGGCGAATGCTGTAGCCATTGGTCTACTTCATTTTGGTTTACAACCCGGTGATACGGTTGCACTGATGTTGCCAACCAGTAAAGATTTTTTCTATGCATTTTTTGGTGTCTTATTTGCCGGTTGTATTCCGGTACCCATCTATCCACCATTACGTCCCAAGCGGCTTGAAGAATATGTGCGCAAAGAAGCAGGCATTTTGCGCAATGCAGAAGTCAAATTGCTTATTACGGGTTTTGGTATTGAAACCATCGCACATCCGTTGCAGCATTTTATTCCCAGCTTAAGAGCAGTAATGAATGTCACGGATTTAACGCGATTGACCGGGGCTTTGCCCAATATACGTATACGATCCAATGATCCCGCACTCATTCAATATACATCTGGCAGTACGGGTAATCCTAAGGGCGTATTATTGTCGCATGCAAATTTATTGGCGAACATTCACGCAATTGGTATGGCCATCAAGGTGTGTCCTACAGATATCGCTGTGAGCTGGTTACCTCTTTATCATGATATGGGACTAATTGGTGCTTGGTTAGGCTGCCTTACATTTTGTATCCCCTTAGTGATTCTGTCGCCGATTACTTTTTTAACACAACCGAAACGTTGGTTATGGGCCATACATACTCATCGCGCCACGCTTTCTGCAGCGCCAAACTTTGCCTATGAACTTTGTGTACGCAAAATCCAGGATAAAGAAATTGAAGGTTTAGATCTTAGTTCATGGCGCTGTGCATTTAATGGTGCTGAAGCAGTGAATCCAAGTACACTGACGCGATTCATTAATCGATTTGAACCGTATGGATTCCATCCTGAAACATTGTTGCCTGTATATGGTTTAGCCGAATCCTCTGCCGGTTTGACCATATCACCACTCGGTCGTCCAGCGCGTGTTGATAAAATTGTTCGCGAAGCATTTGAATCGCTCCATATTGCTGTACCGGCAGCAACTAAAGAAGCATCGCCATTGCGTTTTGTCTCTAGTGGTGTGCCAATGCCGGGACATGAAGTGCGCATAGTGAATGAAAATAATATTGAAGTTCAAGAACGCGTGGAGGGCCGACTACAATTTCGTGGTCCATCGACGATGCTGGGTTATTATCACGCGCCTGAGGCAACGCAATCCATCTATTTTGATGGCTGGTTGGATTCAGGTGATTATGCTTATCAAGCTGACCGTGAGATTTTTATAACGGGTCGTCGCAAAGATGTCATTATTAAAAGTGGTCGCAATCTTTATCCGGAAGAATTAGAAGAAATAGCTGGCAATATAAACAAGGTTCGTAAAGGCTGCGTCGCCGCATTTGGTGTGATGGATCCTAAACTCGGTACAGAAAAAATTGTAGTGCTTGCAGAAACAAAAGAAGAAGAAATACGCGACAGAGAAGAAATCACAGCAAAAATCTTTGAGGAAATTACTACAGCTATTGGCATTCCGCCTGATGTGGTGCATTTGGTTCCACCCGGCACCATACTGAAAACATCTAGCGGAAAATTACGTCGTACTTCAATTCGTGAAGCTTATTTACAAAATAAATTGATTCAACGTAATCGACAAGCTTGGGTTGAAATGGTCAAACTTTGGTTGTTAACTATTGCACCGATTGCACGAAAATATGCACGCAGAGCAGGCAAGTTGCTCTACGCTGCCTATGCCTATTTTATGTTAATCGCAACGATATTGCCTGTCTGGATACTGGCGATGACTTTACCTACTAAAGATAAAAAGATTACACGATTGATTCAGTATTGGGCGCGTATTTTTTTATGGTTAATTGGTATCAAACCCAAAGTGTCGGGAAAAGCATATTTGTCTCAAAAAGCGCCGATGATATTCGTGGCGAATCATGCAAGTTATCTCGATGCGATTGTATTGTTGGCGGCATTACGTTTGGATTTTGTATTTGTTGCCAAACAAGAATTAATAAAAGTGCCCGTTATTCGTACTTTTATGAACAAACAAGCTTATATCACAGTTGATCGCACATCAATGGCGAAAGGATTATTAGATACACAACATATCGAACAAGTGTTGCAGCAAGGGCAATCTGTACTGGTCTTTCCAGAAGGAACTTTTGTGCGTGCAAAAGGAATACAGCCATTTAAACTGGGTGCATTCAAGGCCGCTGTCGAAACTTCAAGTCAAATTTGCGCTGTAGCCCTTCAAGGAACGCGTCAATTTATGCCTGAGGGCTCAATACTGCCTTTGCGTACAGCTGTCACAGTGACGATTTTTGAACCCTTACAGCCAATGTCTAAAGATTGGCATGAAATGACACGTCTGCGCGATGTCACACGTGAACAAATAGCGCAAGCTACAGGGGATCCTCTTTTTGAAACAACCACTGTCAATCGATAATTTTTAACCTTGCTAGATTGTGTAAGGAAAAGTTCCATTTTCTTTCCTATACTTAATAAAGAAGAAGTTGAATGAGGAATAACAAGATGAAGATGAAACGCATATTATCAATCATCATATTAATGTTAGCGCTTCCTGCAACCTGTTTAGCGGCGCATGTCTATTATGATCCCAATACAGGAGATTACTATACCGTTTCGTACGACGCTTATGGCAATACAATCATAACCAATTTTGATACACAAGTTTCTTATGATGAAGGCTATTACAACGACGAACCCTATTATGGTAATCCTTATTATTACAGTTCACCACACTATTATAATTACACCCCCTATCCTTTCTTTCCACTCTTATACTTTAGCGGTAGTTTTGGTGGTGGTCATGGTGAACATCATCATGGTGAATATGGTGGGTTTCATGGCGGACATGGTGGCTTTGGTGGTGGACACGGTCATCATTAATTGATCGCGCTTAATTAAAGCAGCGTATGCAATAGGTAGCTTTTTGTGAAAACGGTAATGTTCAGATGCATATGCTGTGCATGGTATTAAAACTATTTTTTTCTATACTAAAAAATGATGAAATTGCATGAGGAATAACAAGATGAAACTGAAACGCACTCTCGCTTTAACACTATTCATTCTGGCACTACCAACAACCAGTTTTGCAATGCGCACATATTATTATGATTCAGACACAGGAGATTATTACACTGTTTGGTGTTATGTAAACGGTACCACATTTCAAACGGATCTGAATACCGAAGTTTCGCATGTCAAAGGTAATTATTATTTTGATACTTATGACCATTCGGATTTTTATAATAATTCACCTTATTATTATAATTATTATCCCTATACGCCCCATCCATTTATATTTTTCGGCGGCGGGTATAATTATGATCGTGGTGGCAATCATGGTTTGTATGCTGGAATACCTGGCTATGGTGGCCATCATGGCTATTATGGCAGTTATGTTAAGTCCTATCATTGAAATA
>CAYSGV010000161.1:0-6711 GCA_964430685.1 uncultured Gammaproteobacteria bacterium | reverse complement strand
AGGACATCATTATACCATTGAACCCAATGCAAATCATGTGCTATCCATTGCACCAGTGGACTTTGCGAATACAGGTGTGGTGCAAAATGGCACCAATTGGGGCGATGCGTTACAACAATTTCTGCAAATTAAGCATGGTCTCAAAATAACTGCGGAAAGTTTGATTACTAATTTTATCTCTAATATGGCCTTTATCAAACGCTACAAAAGCAATTTATTCGGCCTTACCGGAACACTAGGATCAACAGAAGCACAAAAATTATTAAGTGATATTTATAATATTGATTTTGTGCAAATTCCAACTTATAAAACTCGCCAATTGGTCGAACTGCCTGGAATTGTCGCACCAACAGATGAAGCTTGGTTCAATGAAGTGACTACCAGTGCGATGCGTGAAGCAAAACAAGGTAGAGTTGTTCTCATTATTTGTGAAACAATAAATGATGCCGAAAAGTTCTACGAAAAATTAGGCAAACGTTTTGATGGCAAATTACGGCAATATGTGCACAGTGAACATGGACAAGGAAATTTTCTTGCCGAGACGCAAGAAGGTAACACCATCATTGTGGCTACCAACCTCGCTGGTCGTGGAACGGACGTCAAAATATCTAACGAAGTCATCAAACATGGTGGACTACACACTTGTATGACTTTTTTGCCGAAGAATTTACGAGTGGAAGATCAAGCTTTTGGCCGAGGTGCACGACGCGGTGAACCGGGTACAGCACAACTCATACTCAATCAACAAGCAATCGCCAAGTTAATTGCGGCGAACAATGTCAGCGATGCAGATGTCAATCTATTAGATATCAAACAAATTAAACGTTGGCGTGATGAAAAAGAAAAGCGACATTTAGAGCATGTGCGCAAAACAGAAAAACTCCAAACCGAAAATAAAGATCTATTATTCGAACAGTTTCGTCTTTTGTTACAAGAGCTTAAACCTATTGATGAAAAACAAAAATTTAGCAGCGACCAAATTAAATATATGCGCTCGGCAGTAGAGGAACGATGGGGATTGTGGTTAAAAAGTTGTGACATGAATCTTCCCTGGGCTGAAATAGAAGTCAAATTTCAAAAATTCAGGGAAGCTTTACTAAACGATTACCAAAAAACCTTAATCATCAAAAATCCTTGCTATTACATGCAACAGGGTTGTGAATTTCTTGCTTGTGCATACAGTTGGAAAAGCTCAATCATCAAAACGCTTAAGTTTAATTTTACCAATTATTATCGTGCAGCTTTGGCTTGCTTTAATAAAGCAATTGATTTAGATCCGAGTCATGCCTATATGGCATATTACAATAGAGCATTTATCTATATCAAACTTAAAGAAGATAGTTATAAAGAAAAAGCGGTAGCTGATCTACAAAAATGTGCCGAGTCGGTGGATTTGATGATGGCGCAAATATATTCTCGCATAATGAATTTTGCTGCGCTAAAAAAAGGAGATAAGTATTATCAAGATTTGGCGCAGCAACTCAATTGTCGTGTGCAAATATTACAGTCCTTGCATGAATCCATTGGACATGCCATACGCAACATTGAGCGTTCGCAGAAATTAATTGATGTTGAACTTGAATCTGGCAAAGAAGTGCGCCTGTATCCCAAGATGCATAAAGAGCAAGCTTTAAATCTTATTGAAGTAATGCCAAGCGCCAACATTACGCTTAATTTTAGGGATTTAAAGTCACATCAGGATGTAACACAAAATTATCAAGCTGATGAAACGCTAGAGGCAATGGAGGCGAACCAATCAGTCAATATTATTTTTGATAGTCAAAACTTAACAGCGCACGATAGTGCAAAAAGTATATTGAAGAGTATTTTGCCTATCAATGCTCGGCCACATTCGAACACGAATGATCCTAAATCTGAAAGCAAAACTATAGATCAAAAACCAGAACCTGAGCGTGTTGTTGTTGCCGAAAACGTAAATTACTACATGGGTCAAGTTGTTAGTACAGCGAACAAAGCTGTCAATAAAGTGACGCAACTTGCTTCAACCGCAAAAGAAAAATTGCTCGATGCGAAAGAATATGTTTTTGGCAAAGATGAGCGTGCAGCAGCGATTCCCGTGACGCTATCGCTCAATCACTTGCTACTTGCAAACGCTAGCAAAACAATGGCCACCCTTGAAGCAGCCAAAGTCAAAATGAAATCGGGGAATGAAAAGACAAAATTCACTTTAGCTGCAACTGGTACTGACACTAAGATCGATCTGCTTCTGCAAGGTTTAACGCCGGAACTTGTTGCATTGATACAAAAATCTTCCTATGCCAATCAAGCAAATATTCGCAAAATGCAAACAGACAAACCTAATGAAAATAAACGACAAATAGACATCACAAAAGTAGGTTTATCACTGGCTGATACCGATGAACATTGCACCATTGCGTTTACTAATCTTAAATTGAACGATGCGAAAGCATTGCTGGCAATACTTGAACAGTATAAACCAAAGAAACGTTCAGTCCCATTGACCTGTGTGCCAACAGTTAATCTCACTTTGCAGCGTTTACCGCAGCTGCTGGCAGACAAACTAATCGATATTGCTGATGGTCAATTGACACTCAATTTTGCTGGTTTAAATAAAGAAGATGCAATAAGAATCACTCATCACAGCGCAGAGCATAATGGAGATGCTTTATTTCAATTTAGTCACTTAAACCAAGAAGCAGCTGAAAAATTAATCAATGCGACCAAGCCGAAAGAACAAAATTTTGAAATATCTTCTAAGCCAATAGAAGATGCCTTCGCTAAAATAGGTCATGCGCATGACGAATTGGTTGAACACACCAACAATGGATTTGTACATTTTTATGAGTTAAAAGAGCAAAGTCCATGGCCATGGAAAAGCATGCTGTTGGTAACTGCACTCAGTTTGATTCAAATTGCTGGTGGATTGGCTTTAGCAGGATTGACTGCTGGCTTTGGATCTAATTTTGGTCTTGCACTGATTGCTGAAGGCGTGAGTGATCTTTTTCAAGTTGCGACCAGTCTATATTCCAGAGAATTAAATTTTACCAATTATGTTTGGCAAAAAGCATTAAGTTTAACCATTTCATTGGCTACCGCTGGTTGGTCAACTTGTCAGCAAGCAAGTAAGTTGACTGGTATTAAAGTGGCAGGTGTTACTGAAAGTCTTGTGTTCCAAACAGCAGAAAATGTTGGTGAAATAGCAGTGGCTAGTCGTGTGACTGCCAGTGCGGTCAACGGCATGAAATTTGCGGGCAAAGAATTTGCTGTCAAAGTCATTGAAGGCAGTGCGACGACAAGCGCCAGTGCTTTAATGGATACGGTGAGTAATTGTGTTTTAAAAGAACTCAATCCAACGATTGTCAAAGAAAGTGCGCAAAAACTCCGTGCCATTTTTGAAAATAGAAGTTGGCAAAAAACGTTAGACCGCTTACTTGCTATTGATCGCTATACCGGCTGTAGTCTCAATCAAACTAAAATACTTGCTGAATCCAGTCTGTTAATTAAAGGCATGGGGCTAGATTTAGGTTTAATCAAAGCCATTGACCCGGAAGCTTTTGCCACCTTTTCTGAAAAATTCACACGGATCTTACAAGACATTAAAGACGATACACAGGCATTTTATAGTTTATTATTCGAAAAATTAACACCTTTATGCAGTTTGGATGAAGTAAAAGAAATTACCAGTATTTTGTTGGCGCAAAATATATTAACCGCCGAAGGCAATATTAATATTCATAATCTGACAAACTCAAAAATTAATTTGGGTGATAAATATGCTTCACGTCAAAGTAGAATTATCGAAGAATGTGCAACATTTCATGCTTTATTGAATGCTGATTATTATTCGGAAAAAAATAGCCTATGCCAACAAATCACCGATTTTTTTGTTGAGCGATTTGCCGAAACATTTCGTGCGTTAGCTAACGTTAGTAAACAAGTAGTCAATGCCGGTGTGAGTGCGGCTGCAAGCAAAGCAACCGGTGCAATTCGGTCAGGGAATGCAGAAAACTTGCTGGAAACTGGCGTGCAAAGTGATTTGATCGAACCGCGCGTGAGTGAATTACCAACAGGCCCTAGCGTACCAGGTGAGCGTGTCATTGTTGGTGCACGCGCAGATGCGATGTCGATCTCAGAGGCGGTGCAAGGTTCAGCCCCAACGCTTCCTGATTTGGGTGACCGCATGCAGGGTCTCTCTCATCATAGTGCAGGTGCACAGATGAGTGTGCAACCCATGGCTGTCGATAGATCCCCTTTATTAGTGGCGCCTGAGCGAATGCCTGCAGCTGCCATTAGGAGTGATATACCATCCGTAGTGGCAGATTCGGGCGAGCGAATTCATGTTGGTCGCAGACGACCAGCAAACGCAGCAACACCATTGCAGCAATCGGCAAAAAGATCAGCAGGCGAATTGCCCGGCGGCTTGAATGGTGTCGAAGCAGGTGCTCCGGTTGGCAGAAGAGGTCGAATTGTTCCAGACAGAGCACAAAGACCAGGAATGGAAGTACCTATTGGATTATCAGGCGTAGAAGAACGTATTCCAGTGGGCAGAAGAGGCCGCATCGTTCCGGACGGAGTGCAAAGACCAGGTGTTGAAGTACCTAGTGGATTATCAGGTGTCGAAGCAAGTGCTCCAGTGGGCAGAAGAGGTCGCATCGTTCCAGACGGAGTACAAAGACCAGGTGTTGAAGTACCTAGTGGATTATCAGGTGTCGAAGCAGGTGCTCCAGTGGGCAGAAGAGGTCGCAGAGGTCCAGGCTCAGGCTCAATACCAAGACCTGGCTCAGAATTGCCGGGTGCACCTGGCTTAGATCCCCGCGCGCCCATCGTTAATGGAAGTGGGCCGGAAATATCAGCGCCACGCGCAACAAGAAAAAGAGCCGGTGAAGGTTTCACACGACCAGATGGTAATCCTTCGGCGATACATCCAGCAGCAAATGAACAGATGCCAACGGTACGGCGACCACGCAGTGACTTACCAACTGATTTACCGGCTGGGAAAAACATTCCTGCTGCCGGACAAAATGGACTGAGACCAGCCGATTTAACGCCCACTCCTAGAGAACGTGTACCGCTGACTAGTCGGTCCGATTCAATTCAGCCTGATCTGAAACCAGATACTCGATCCAACCATGGCTTGACTCATTCGGGAAGGCTTGCTGATTTGCACGAACCAAGATTATCAGGAACTCACTCACTTGTCGCATCCGGCGACATTACATTTGCTGTTGATGCAAAAGGCAGAGCAATAATGCCACGACAAAATAGTCATTTTAGTTCCGTCGAAATTAAAAACAATGCCGGTGATAGCCGCACAGTTACATTGTGCACGCCAGATGAAAAACGGTTGCAAGAAAAAAAATCATTAATGCGCCAAAGAGTAATGACTAAAACAGAAATGGCGAAAACTGTACCGACAATACAAAGCTTAAATCCACAACAAAATGTAGGGCCAACATTGCTAACGAATTTGAAAAATGTGGCGGTGAGTAATGTGTTAGAAGCGGTGCAAAAAAAGATATTTAACAAGTATCAAAGAGCTCTTGAACGCAATGAATACAATAAAAAGCGCTTACTAGAACGTCAATATAAGAATTATTTGGAAGACAATGAAGAACTCTATGACAAAATTGTTGAACAAAATAAGAAAATATTAAAACTGCTGATCGCATTTATTATTCTTGAACTCAGAACGGCCGGCGAACAAGCTGCATTGTTGGCAAATTCGTCGATTAATAATGTTGCACAAAACGTAGATAAAAAGGAGGTCTTTAAAGAAATAAATATTTTGTTTGAAAAATGCATGAATAATCCAAAACAGGGTTATGACATTGTCGTGATGCATTTAAACAGCATCACATCGGATCATGATGAAATAACACAATCGTTAGTTTATCTTGAGGAAACATTTATTGAATTTAATCAACAATTGGAGAATACGAACATGGCTAATAAAATGTTAGAAGTTGTAGGTGATAGCGTCGGTAAAGCTGTCTCGGGCATCGATTTCAACGGTGCTCTGAACAAATATTTACAGAATATGGATAATCAAAACTTCACACAATGTGGGTTGTTAATGCGTGAAGGTAAAATGGGCGAGGGCGCTTTTGTCGCTGGCACAATGATTGAAGGCTTGATCAAATGCCATATGGTTTCTGCTGAAGGTCGTGCACGCATGCAATTATTTGTTGCCAAATTGGGCGAGCAAATGATTAAAGACAATCACGAATTTCGAAAAGAAGTTTTAGATATTGGCAAACGCCGAGAAGAATTGCAAAAAGTTATGGCTGAGGCTTCCGGCAAAAGAATGGACAAAGCTATGGAACTTGTTGGCAAAGCAATGGATACAGGCAGAGATGCTGACGGACAATTGGCTCAGCGTATGTTGCAATCCGTGGATAAATATAATGATACGCTAAAAGCATTTGCTGAAGCCAATGGTATTGATAAGGATTTCGTCAACAATTGTATTAAAGCGCATGAAAAAGTAATGATTGCGGTGATGGATGTGGTGAAAACAATTGGTAAAGAAGAAACCGGTGCATTAAAGGACTTAGTTGGTTTAGCGAAAGATGTGATCACAAGTGCCATGGGCAACAAGAATGCGCCACCTGCACAACCTGGTTTGCCAGCGCCAGCCGTTGGTCAAGCAGCAGCATTACCTGCAGCACAACAACCTTTAATGTTGCAACATAATCCCGGCAACAACCAGTTTGCTTTATTTGGACAGCA
>CAYSGV010000160.1:0-6761 GCA_964430685.1 uncultured Gammaproteobacteria bacterium | reverse complement strand
CAGCTTGATGAAATTGATAGCCACCACTGACCGTAGACACACCACCTTTGGCGGCTTTGGTAACGGGTGAAATGGTGCTTTTACCCAATGCAACCGTTCCAGCCGCAACCCCTGCTGCTGCGGCACCCATATTTCCTAAAGTCAGTGCAGGACTACCGGATAAGAAACTACTGGCTAGCGATGGAAGATGAAAATTAAGTGCAGCTAAGGTAAGTGCACCACCTAATACAATAAAGATGTTTTCCCAAGTTAATGTGTTCAGTTGACTGCCCCATGTTTTGGCTTGTACTAAGCCAACACCGGTAATTAAATACAAGACAAATAGTTTCACGCCCACAGCAAAGGCATAGCCTAAATACTTTTGCGTAAACTCAATGGTCCAGCGACTACCACCCATGCCTAAAAATAAAACCCCACCACCAATGACAATATAACTTTCAATTAAAGCTACCAGCATTTGGCAAGCCACAATCAAAAAGGAAATGACAATTAAGAGAGCCGCCAGTCCACCAATAATCATGGTGGCCAAGTCATCCCATACTGATAATCGATGTAAACTATCTAATAAGGTAACCGCTGTATCAATCCCTACATCAAAGATTGCCGATGGCGTGAGTTTAGGCAACCCACTTGCCTGACTACCTGCTGTGATAAAGCTATTAATAATCGCAGGTATCCAATTGTCTGCATGTTCCAAGAGGGCATAAAAAAAGCCAATACTCATCATTTTTTGTACAAAGCTGGCTGTGAAGGATTGTATCTCTTGATATTTTAGTACCCACAAAAAAGCAGACCAAGCAAACTCAATGGCCGCTAATTTCCAAAATAAGCTTTTGGCAATGGCGAGTAATTTGGGAAACCAACCTAGTGATGCACTGTGATACTGTTGACCGATTTGTGTTAACATATCAGCTTGTACATTTGTGCTAATTAAAAGCAGAATCAAAAACAATAATAATGAGATACGATAGCGTAAGTGCTGCATTGAATTAACCCGGATATTTAAGACACTTCGTCTAAGCTGCCGCCTTGAAAGCCAGTATAATTTTCAGTCACTGCTGATGATTGTGTTGTAAAAAGAGTTTGGACTTGTGCACGCCGCAGCGCATCTTTTTGTTCTTGTGCAGCCATATAGGTATTTTGTGCTTGGATTTGCAACATCAAAAGTTGTCGTAATTTTTGCATTTGGGTGATTTGTTCCAAGGCAATTTGATGTGCTAGTTGCATGGCTTGTAAGCGTCCTTGGTTACTTTGAGAGAGCATTTGATATTGATTCAATCGATTCATCTCTTGAATAAGTTGTTGTGATTGTTCTTGTGTCGATACAATGCTTCCCCGCAAGGAATCAATCGCTGTATTGCTCCAGCCTTGATAATCTGCATCATAAGTTCCTGCTTTCTGAAAACCAGGATAACGATTGATAAAGGTTTCATTGATGTTGCTCATCGCATAAGACAACGCTTGATTTTGACTGGCTAGATTCGCAAGTTTATTAAAATCATCTGAAGCATTCTGCCAGGCTTGTGTGGATAGTGTTTGATTATTAAGCCTCAAGTTGGCAAGTTCTTGTTCCATCGTTTTTAATTGCGCTATATTTTGCGTTAAAGTTTTGTTGAGTACACCATAGTTTAGCCACTGTGTTGTTTCAGTAGCAAAGGCAGCATAGGTTTGAGTGCTATATAGACTTAAGAGTATGAGAAGTGCAGTGAAGCAATATGAAAAATAGTTCATGGCTAACTCCAAGATGAATGTTAATTAATTAAATCTGTTCATGATAAATACGCAGAGTGATGATTGTTTTCTATGTCTATAGCGATAACGAACCGACAGAGTTTTCATTGAAATAGGTCGCAATCGTAAATGAACAACGGTTTGACATTATTGATCAGTTCATTTGATGATTTGGCCATTTATAGTGGTCATGTGGGTAATTCACGATCTATTTGTATACGGTTTTGATCGACATCAGTTGAATGTTTATGCTAAGCATTAGAGGGCAAGTGCTCTGTCTCTCTCCATTTGGTTGCCCATTTGGATAAATTTTGATGTTGTAACCAAGCAGCAGGCCAAAAAGGCCCATGTTTTTCTTTCAATCTTTGTACTTGTTGCCGGTCTTGGCTGTTTACCCCAATAAAGCTTAAAGCAACTTCACCAAAGCCAAATGAAAATAATCGTTTGCCTAAAGGAGAAGTGTAATAGTAATGGCATTTTTCTGTGGCTTCAGAGAGTAATGCTGTTTCCCAATGATTGAGACCCAAAGTTTGATAGGTTTCTCTAAAAATTGCAGTATTTGCATCATGATGGGGTAGAAATATTTTAGTTGGGCAATTCGCTAAGAGTAAATCTCGTAAGGGGCTATTTATCACATCGAGTATATTTTGTGTGGCTAATAGGAGTACCGCATTTTTTTTACGCCAAGTGCGCAACCATTCACCTACTTTATCACGAAAGACATCAACCATTAATGCAAGCCATGCTTCATCGATAGGCACAAAAGTAGGCCTGCCATCACATTTTGTTTCGATGAGATGAAATAAATAAAGTAAAACTGGAACATAATATTTTTCACCGAAGTTTAATAGATGTTCTAATTCGAAGACTTGAAAGTGAGAGGTCTTCATATTTTCTTTTTCGGCATCGAGTAGACTACCCAGCGGGCCATTTAACGTGTAGGGTTCTAATGCTGCACGTAATTCGAGACATTGTATTTGTGCTTGCAATGCGGTAAGCGAGCGTGCGTTTGAGGCTTGAAGTCGTTTTAATGCGGCTTGTAGCGTTTGGGTTGTCTTTGAGGTGATAATCATATTTTGGTATTGAAGCAAGGTTTCTAACCAGCTTAAGCTCCATGCATAATCTTGCTCGGATTCTAAATGTTGCAACGGACAAAAATTTAATTCGGTGTTGGTGCCAATTTCATGAAGTATCCCGCCGCAGGCTTCAACTAAGACTGAAGCAGAATAACCTTTATCGAAGGCAAAGATTTGTGCATTGGGATAACGTAGAAATTGTGCCATCAAAAAAGCAAGTGCAGTTGATTTACCGGCACCGGATTTTCCTAAAAGAAGGGTGTGTCCTAAATCATCCACATGTAAACTCATTCGAAAGGGTGTACTGCCTGCTGTAGCCGCAAAACACCAAGGAGGACTCTTTTCAGGATGGAGTGGATTGGGGTTATGCTCTAGTCCTGCCCATATGGCAGTGGTTGGTAATAAGTCTGCTAAATTCAATGTATGAAGTAGTGGTCTTCGAATATTGGGATAATGATGTCCTGGTAGTGAGCCCAAATAAGCTTCCACTGCATTGATACTTTCCAGACGTGCACGGAACCCAAGGTTCATTAAGGTTTTAATGATGAGTCGTGCATCTTCTTGTAATACGGTTTTATCATTTCTATGTAGAACGATGATTGATGTGTATTGTCCATATTTAACATAACCACTCTCGGCTTCACTGAGTGCTAATTCTGCTTCATTGGTCATATTCAGCGCATCTAAATCAATTGGACCTTTAGCGGTGTGAAAGAGTTGGTCTTTGAGCCCTCTTTGCTTTTGTTGCCACTTACGTCGGATACGGGATAGTAGTTTACGTGCGCGATAAGGTTCATAAAAGATAAAGCGAGTAGACCAGCGATATTCCAGTGCCAGCTCGTCTAATTTAGATAAAATGCCTGGATAGCTTTCTTGTGGGAAACCATCTAATGCAATCAGACCCAGCCAGTGGTCATTGATTTTAGGTTCACTGCCACCTAAAAATTCATGTCTGCCGACGATGCTGTCTAAGTACATTGGAATAGAAGGGAGCCGTATCAGTTGTAATTGTCCACTGATACAATAAAATAGATATTGAAGTTGTTCATCATAAATTACAGATTGTTCTTTTTCATCATTTTCTTTAATCGCGCCCATGCGTCGTATGGAGAAGATACCGTTTAAGAGTTGCTCGATATCTTGGATTGTTTTTTGGTAATGCATCAAAATACGCTCAGCACTATTTTCGGATTGAGAAGACGTCTTCGTGTAGAGAAAATCCATCATACGTCGTTGCAGGATATTGGGCGGGTGGTAAGTCAATGTGAGTGCATAGATTGTTTCAAAATGTGCACCCTCTTGTAAGAATTGTTCTCTTCGTTCAATATCGATTAGCATGGAGGTTGCATCCGGAAAAGAGCCAGCCTCACAATATTCATAAATGGGTCGGCGCATGGCATCCACATGCAACATCCAGCCTTCTCCAAGTTGACCAAGAATATTATTGAGACGATTGCTTATGGTCGCGAGTTCTTCAGGTGCAGCGCATGCAGCATCAAGTCCTCTGAAATACCAACTACTCATTAAGCCACCACTTTTGGTTTGCACAATCCCATCGCTAACCAATAGAGCATAATTCAGTAAATCTGGAAAACTTAAGGCTTGATTGCGAAATTCACGGAGATTGAGCATTGATTGAGTCTTTGTTGTCGTGTTTTAAATTATTGTTCAATAGAAATGAAGAATATTTGTTTGCCATAGAGAATAATTCTCTTCTCGTTCGATAAACACATTAAATGATTGAATTCGACATAAGTTGAATATCCATCAAGAGTGCAATACGATTAATGTTATCTATAAAGGTTTTTAGCTATATTAACAGTTTAATTAATAAAATATATTTATAAGTGCTCACGCAAAAAACTAATCTTTCCATTTATGCACAACTGGAATTTTAGCATCAATTGTCGCAACAGGCGGATAATAGCTTTGATAGCGCACATGTCTTAGATAAATTTCACTCATCCTCGGGTCACTTTTGGCCATGGCAACCCAAATGAGATGCAAGGAAAATCCAAGACAAACGCCAAGCCAGAGGGTCCAGAAATGCGCTGCAGTCATGCAGATGAGTGTTGATAGTAGTAATGTCATCAGTACTAAGGTGCGCTCTGCGCCCAGTAATAAATGTGCTCGGTTAAGTGCGCCATAAATAGGAATACGCCGAAGTTCAATCATCTTAAATCCCAATGAGTGCGCCGCTGACACCAAATAAGATGTTCATTAAAGAGGTGCTAGACACCATCACGGCAACCAATAAGACCAGTAATAACATTCGCCGTGTGAATTCACTCATTTCACCACCAAATACCAACGCACTCGCTGCACTAAACATCGCTAAAACACCAATGGCCAGCGCTGTTTTACCCGTGAGGTTTTTAACCAGTTTATCCAGGCCATTATCCCAGGGCATACTGGGTCCAGTACCGGCAAACGCAGGTTGAATAAGTATGATGCATGTGATTAATACTAAAGATAAAAAGTACAATGCCATTTTGTTAGATAAAGCATGTTTCATGAAAAATAATTTCCTCTACTATTTATTGATATCATTTGTAAAAATAATAAATGTTGTACGCTTAGTATTCGGTTCGATAGGTTAATCAGTAAGCAGTGATTGCAATTGATATTGGCTACTTCGGTAGTCTTGTACAGAAACCATATCCACGATTTGACATTGTGCCTGCTCAGAATTTCGTTTCACTTGAATGATAGTATCAATGGCTTCAGCAATGATGCGAGGATTGGCTCTAATGTTTGGATTTTCTTCAATCAGTTGTTCTAAGCGCAAGAGTGCATGATAAGGTGAGTTGGCATGTAAGGTAGCTATACCACCTGGGTGACCTGTATTCCATGCTTTTAAGAGTGTTAAGGCTTCAAAACCTCGTACTTCACCGACAATGATGCGGTCAGGCCTTAATCGTAAGGTGGTGCGAAGGAGTTGTGCTAAATCAACGGTTGTACTGGTTCGTAGAGCAACTTGATTGGATACATTCACCTTTAGTTCACGGGTATCTTCAAGCAATACAACACGTTCTTGCGGACAGAGAATTGAGAGCTTTGCTAAGAGTGCATTAACAAATGCTGTCTTACCCGAGCCAGTACCACCGATGACCAAGATATTTTTCTTTGATTTAAGAGCATGTGTTATCAAGCATTCAATCGATAATTGTGGATTGTGGGTATTAGTGTTTTCATTTAGATTCATTTTAATCTTTGCGTGATTGATAAAGTCCTTCAGTTGATAAACACTAATTGCATGTTTGCGTAGGGTTAAAATGGGTGTTCGCGTAATGGGTGGAATAACCCCAGTTAATCTTGCGGCTTGGATGGGAAACTCACTTTCCAATATCGGTGATGCAGGCATAATCACCGTTCCGGTTAAGCTGGCACTCAGTGCTAAGATGTTATCAATCACAAAAGGTGAATAACGCTGTCCAGTTGCCGACATTCCTGTTTGTAATCGGTCGAGCCAAAGCTTACCATCCGCATTAACCATCATTTCAATCACAGTTGAATCATAGAGCGCATCGAGAAAGGTGGTGCCGCATTCTTGCAGTAGTATGTTTTCTAGGCGACTTGATGTCATGTTTTGTGTATTAATCATTTAGGTTTTCTCTACTGGTTCATTTGAGATTACTTTGATGCAAGTGAGCAGCATAGGACACTTTACCAACGTAGCCAGTCTGAAATCCCTTGTGGAAGTTACCCGTTTGATAAGCACTAAGCGCCAATAACAAAGCTTTTTGAGGATTCGTTTCAAATGTTTGGGCCCGCTGATAATTCTCGGTTAAGATTTGACTCCCAGCCTTGAGGTTAAAACAAGGTTCAAACATTTGGTTGACCATCCAATGTCGTTGGTTTAAATGGCTAGAGTTAATTTGCATCAAGCCCATGTCAATGGAATAGCCGTGCGCAATCAACCAAGTTGACCATAAAACCGCTTCTGGTTGGTTA
>CAYSGV010000159.1:0-6844 GCA_964430685.1 uncultured Gammaproteobacteria bacterium | reverse complement strand
AGAAATAACGCGTGAATTAGAGTATTTCAATTTGGACGTTATTTTATCTGTTGGATATAGAGTAAATAGCAAAAAAGCAACGCACTTTCGCCAATGGGCAACCAAGACCCTAAAAATCCACATCATTAAAGGTTATAGTATTAATCGTCATCGCATAAAAACAAACTATGATGAATTTTGTAAGGCCGTGGCGGATGTCAAAAGTTTATTATTCACTGGTTCTAAAGTAAATAATGGAGATGTACTGGAGCTCATTACCCTTTTTGCCGATACTTGGTTATCGCTCGATGCGTTTGATAAAGGTAAGCTGATTACTCGAGGTGCAACAAAGAAACAAGTAGCGCTAACGACGAAAAAGCTAAATAAAGCATTAATGAAATTAAAACAAACTCTTGTTTCAAAGGGTGAGGCTGCTGATATTTTTGGGGTTGAACGGACAAATGGGAGTGTAGCCGGCATCATAGGTAATGTCATGCAATCTTTTGCAGGTCAGGAAATCTATCCTACTATAGAGGAAAAAGCTGCACATCTTCTTTATTTCATGGTAAAAGACCATCCGTATCTGGATGGTAACAAACGCAGTGGCGCATATTCTTTCATATGGTTTTTGCAAGAAGCGAAAGCTCTTGATATTACTCGCATCAGCCCACCTGCATTAACCGCATTGACGTTATTAATTGCTGAGAGTCCACCAAAAAATAAAGATAAGATGATTGGATTGATCTGTTCGATTTTGGCGAAATAAATGGATTATATCAATTGAGCTATAGAAAAGAGGCGCTGATGAGCCATCACAATGTGAAATATACTAGGTTTAATGATATTACGCAGTTTTTTAGAAAAAACAATATAGATATCTCTAATACATTCATTGAATGGGACCTTAATGAAAAAAGTCCAGCTTTATTGGAAATTCGTTATGCCATAGGCAACTTAGTTAATATTCCTGGGGGCGTAGATATACTTAAAGATCTAACAAAATATAAACTAACAAATGATTCCAAGGCAGATGAATATATTAATACTCAATGCCAATATCATAATGATTTAACCACATTTGCGGCAGTTCGTTTACTTAATAAAAAAGAGAAATGTACTATTTTAGGTTTGGAAAGTGGAAGAAATAAAATTATATCACCTAATAATCCAAGCATGCAGCGCAATCTACGAAATAATAAATCATGTGATCTTTTAGTTAAGATGCAAAGGCAAGATATATATATTGAAATAAAAAATCATGATGCGGAAGTAAAAAACTGGGGTGAGAAATATTTTAATAAAGCTTACGTAGATCCGCAAACAAATAAACGGATTCCTATAGGACTCAATGATCCCCAAAATTTTATGAACTGGTTGCCAGGGCAATTAAAAGCAGCAGCTGAAAAAGGGGCAAACTATTTAATTATCCGATATCCGCTATGGGATGGATATAATGGTATTTCTAGGAAGTTAAATATTGAATGGTTAAAAGATAGATTGCCAGGAGTTACTTATGTTGCTGGCAAAGGATATTTAATTAAAGCGCCCATTGATATCCCAGATTATTTGAAAGGTATTTATATTATTTATCCCAGATGTAATTTAATTGAAAAATTTACATTTTTAGAATAAACAATAAAGCGTATGCGAAAGACTAATTCGCTTATGATTATAAGCAAATCAGCATACTGCTTTGAGCACAATTTTTAATCAAAAGGTTACAGGATTATTGATTATATATACTGAGACATTGAATTTGCATTTAACATTTATTGATGATATTATTTACCAACTAATTGAGAGATGGTGAAGTAATGTGGTTTCCAGAAATTAAACTTGAAAACTGGTTTAATATTTACCCTGATCTTAAAAATCAATATCCAATAAAATGCTTATGTGGCATGAATATTTTTGAAGTAAAACCTTATGTGGGGAAATCCTGGGTTGGCATTATTAGTAATAATAATTGTCAATGTGGTTTACCGGCATGCTTTGTAAGTATACCTAGAAGTCATATTATGCAAAATAAAATAAAAGATTACCTTGATGATTTTCTACTGGCTTGACATCTTAAACCGTCTTGTTCATGTTGAAGAAGAAAATCAGCAAACTCTACATTAAAATAATTTCCTTTAAATTTATTTATATTATCTCTGCTTTTTTGACTTATTCTTACAGATTTTGACTGTGCTTGAAGCCGTGGTTCTCTAAAGTCCGCACGTTCTTTTGTTTCACTACCAGCTAGTTTATGTTTCGCAGTATGAATTAATTCATAAACGATATTGTTTAAATCATCTTGCGAGTATTCACATTTAGGATGAGGGTTAATGCGAATGCTTGGTATATAATTGCCTGAAAGTTTAATCACAATGTTAAATGTAAATCCGCTTCTTCCCCAAGTATAAGCACCTTTAACAATACATTCATTTTGATTAAATTCAGGTATAATAACAGCAAATTTATCACCCGGTATTTTGTCAAAAAATCTTCCATGTAATCTATTTTTAACCCATCCTTTTGATTTATGTTTCATGTACGCATTAATTAAAGCTATATCATCATTCGTTATTTTATGCATAACAACCTCTCTACTAATAACCATAGCATATTAGACTTATAATTCAAGTAGTTAGAGGCGGCGATAGGATTTGAAAAAGATAATCTATGAGAAGAAATTATTCATTTAGATTGGATTTTTCTATTATTTATTTCATATTATATGATTAAATCCGGTACAAATTCTTTGTGTTCCCCTACTATTTTTTGAAAATTGAACTTATCAAGCACATAGCAAATTTTAATTTTCTTATTTATGAGCGCTTTGTTTTATTTAAAATAATTGATATTGTGGCTCATTTGTTCAACTAAGAATTATTGGCATAAGACTTGCAAACAATATTCTTTTTTATAAATTTATGAATCGCTGCGCCTTCGCTTGCGAGCTGGTTCACTTCATTATGGCGTGCACCTTTGAGGATAAACAATTCTTTGGGTTGGTTGGCGCGTGCAAATAATTTTTGACCTAATGACAAAGGGACGATTTCGTCTTGATCACCATGAATCATTAACAATGGCACATGAATGGAGTTTATTTTATCAAATGAATCATATTGGTCACGCATGAGCCATTTTATTGGAATAAAAGGATAATGATATTGGGCAACATCAGGTAAAGAAGAGTATGCTGATTGTAAGATTAGGCCACCAATCTTATATTCAGTGGCCATTTGCACAGCAACGCCAGTGCCCAATGATTCACCAAATAGAATAATGCATTGCGGCGGTATTTTTTCGTTTTGCAAAAATGTTAATGCAGCACGTGCATCCATATACAAACCTTGTTCGGAAGGTTTACCTGGATTGTTGGCATAGCCACGATATTCTAACAGTAATACACCAATATCCGCAGGAAAAAATATTTTCGCCAGTGGCAAGCGATAGAAAATGTTCCCCGCATTTCCATGTAGGTAAACAATGGTTGGTTTATTTACCGAAGCTTTTCGATACCAGGAATTTAATTGTAAGCCATCCTCTGTGGTTAATTTTATGTCTTGATAATGTTGGTTTAGCGCTTCTTTTGTTGGTAATGGGGTTGTTTCGGGATAATAAGTTAGTTGACGTTGCATAAGATATAAATAGACAATGAGTGCACCATAACAAAAAACAACAATAGCTGCGATTTTTAACATGGCAATTCCTTGCTCACAACGCTTTTCGATAAGTGTAAGCTAAATACTTTGGATTCCAAAATATCCTTTCAATAATTGTCTTGATGGCATCTTCATTATTAACCGCATTATTTTGCACTAAATGTTCCGCATATGCTTGTTTGGCAACAGCAGTGCCAATTTCAATTGCAACTTGCTGTGCTTCATCAAGTGTTGGCAATAATAAGGTAGGCTGTTGCAAGTTGCTTTTTATGGCGCATTTTACTAAAGCGTTACATGCAGCCCAAATCATTGTGTCGGTTAATTCTTTTGCATGGGTTGCCACTAAACCAAGGCCAATGCCCGGAAAAACATAAGCATTATTGCATTGGCTAATGGCATAGTGTTTTTGTTGAAACACGCAATGTGGGAAAGGGCTACCAGTACTCACCAGTGCGCGACCATTTGTCCAAGCGAGTAAATCGTCAGGTATTGCTTCGCATAAGTTATTGGGATTGGATAATGGAAATATAATGGGACGTGCACAATGTTGCGCCATTGTTTCAACAATGGCTTGCGTGAATACGCCAGGTTGTGCGGAACAACCGATTAATACACTGGCTTTTATTTGATTAACCACTTCAGCTAAAGAAATACGTCCTTCATTATCGGTTGCATAATTTTTTACTTGCTCACGTGCTTTGGTATAGTGCTGCTGTGATGGTGTTAAATTGGTCATATCATTAATGAGTAAACCCTGTCTATCGATTAACCAAAATCGTGAGCGCGCTTCGGCTAAGCTTAATCCTTGTCGTACCATGGCATCAGCAATCTGATCCGTAATGCCCATTCCTGCTGTACCGGCACCAAAGATAATGATATTTTGTTCAGTTAACGGTTCTTGTTTCACATGGCAAGCGGTCATTAAAGCAGCGAGGGCTGCAACACCAGTACCTTGTATATCATCGTTAAAACTGCATATGCGTTGGCGAAATTTATCTAATGTTACACGTGCATTATCACGACCAAAATCTTCGTAATGTAAAAATACCCAAGGGAATGTTTTTTCTAAAGCTGTAATAAAGTGTTCAATGAATTCATGATATTCTTGTCCAGAAATGCGTTTGTGGCGCCAACCTAAATAGAATGGGTCGTTCAGTAGTTCTTCATTATTGGTCCCCACGTCTAACACAATGGGTAATGTTCGGTTGGGATCGATACCGCCGAAAAAACTATAAACCATCAATTTAGCGATCGGTATATCAATAGCACCTACGCCTTGATCACCTATTCCTAAAACACCTTCGCCATCACTGACAACAATTAAATCAATTTCTGGACAAGTACGATTGCTAAGAAGTTTACCGATGTCTTCGCTTTCAGGATAAGAAATATATAAGCCACGTGGTTGACGAAATTCTAGACTAAATTTTTTAACGGCATTGCCAACAATCGGTGTGTAAACCAATGGTACCATTTCAGCCAAATGGTCGCTGATGAGTCGATAAAAAAGGATTTGATTTTTATCGTGCAAATTATTTAGATAAATATTTTTTTGCAAATCAGTTTGGTAACCTTGAAATTGTATATACGCCCTTTGTACTTGGGCATCAAGTTCTTCTACCTGCATTGGCAATTTGCCAGATAGACCAAAATCTTCTCGCTCGCGTTTGGTGAATGCAGTGCCTTTATTTAATTGGGGTAAAGTTAACAGCGCTTTGCCTGTTATGGATGTTTCTAAGCGTTTTTCACCACTAATCGGGTCAATCACAATGTTGAAGTCAAGCATACAATATCCCTTAGTCTTTTATAATTATAGTTCAATCTGTGGGAATTGTTTCTTTAGGTAGGTTGCTTTGATGTGGTTTTAAGGTCTTTGATTTAGCGCTGTCATGACGCGCACGACGATCAATATCGATATAAAGATCGGTTGTGGTTGCACTACCATGGCCGGCATCGTCGCGCACATGTTCACGTGGGCGAAATTCAACATCATTCGAAATGGCCGTATGTCGCAACCAATGCACGGTGGCGGCCATCAAGTCTTCCGCTTCATCGGTTAAACTTTGTTGGCGCAGCGCATCGATGGCAGCATTAAAGCATTCTTGGATCAATTTGCGAATTTGCCGTGTGCCCAGACCACTTTGACCACGTTGTTTATGCAACAACGGTGTTTGCTCAGTTCGATTGGGTAAAGGTGTTAACTGTAAATAAGTTCGGTAACGTTTAAGCGCTGATAACATTTCATCTGGTATGGCTACATCACGAATTTTATTGCCTTTACCAATCGTGGTGAACCACCAACGTCCTTCTTTATCTGGAGCAAAATCGCTCATTTTCGGTACGCGTCCTTTAGTTTCTGCTAATTCAGAAATACGTAAACCTAATAAATAAAATGCAGACAGCATGAATAAACTGCGTTCATATTGTTGGTTTTGATCAGCAAGTTTTTTTGCAATGTCTATAACACATAACCATTGTGTATGGCTAAGCTTACGTGTGATTTTTCGAGTTTGTACGCGCTGAATAATTCTATTTTTTTGTCGTACCATTTGTACCGGATTCGCATTTAAATATTCTTCTTGGATAAAATAATTAAAAAAAGTGCTTAATGTGGCCATTAAAGCTTGTAATGATTTGGGACTGAGCTGATGGTCTTGTTTTTTTAAGGAAATACCATGCATGCTTTGTGACTTACTGGCACGTACTACAAAAGGGCGCCATTCTTTATTGGGAATTCGTTGTCCCTCATGCGCAACAAAACGAGAAACATTTTTAGTGCTGATCCAAGCAAGCGGCGGTGATTGAATAAAATCTAAATATTCTCGAAAATCGTGACGCGAAAATTTTTTTAAAGACATTTTTTTAACTTGCCAGCACCAATGTAACAGTCGTTCGACTTCCCGTCGATAGGCATTATATGTATCTTGTGAACCTGCATAGCTTTTTAAAAATTGCACACACAACTCATATTCATGTGCAATATCATCGTTGTTTAATCTTTTGATAAAGTTTTGTAGTGCTGCTGGTATGGGTTGCGTTAAATATTCAAGTGTGTCAAAAAGCGGATAGAATTCGACAGTGGTGTTTTTATGGTTACTGTTTTGTTTTTCTGACATGGGTTGAACTCATTTTCCTATCATTGAATTCTTTGGTTGGGAAGTTAGCTGATAAGCCGGGTTCTGTCGTGGACAGTCATTCATCTAGGAGTAACATTA
>CAYSGV010000158.1:0-6900 GCA_964430685.1 uncultured Gammaproteobacteria bacterium | reverse complement strand
TATACATCTGGTACCCACATGTGAAATGGCACGGCACCAAATTTAAAAGCAATACCCGTAACCAAAAACACCAGGCCAAATAATAATACCAATTCATAACCACCACTGACACCAAACATCTGCTGGCCAACAATGCTTAGTTGAAGATTGTGTGTCACACCATAAATTAAGGAAATACCATAAAGTAACATTCCCGATGCAACCGCCCCCATCACAAAATATTTAATTGCCGCTTCAGTGGTTATGCTAACATTGCGCTGGATGGCAACCAAGGCATACAACGGTAAGGCTAATATTTCAACGCCTAAATATAATGTTAAAAAACTACCAGCCGAGATCAACACTTGCATACCTAATACAGCAAATAGACCTAGAACATAATATTCACCAAAAGGGATTTCGCGTTCTTCTATATAACGACGTGAATAAACAAATACACCCATCGAGGTTAAGTAAACAAATAATTTCATGATGCTCGCCATGCGGTCGAGTATAAAATGACCATTAAACAGGACAAAAACCGTCGATGAAAATAATCTAAAAGTTAAAATTGCCGCACCAATTAATGCTAATTGTGTTAAGGCATAACAAATGCGCTGACTGTAACCTTTTAGTTTAGCCACACTCGTCAGCAAAACCGCACAACACATAAAAAGCAAAAATAATTCTGGAGAAACAATTTCAAAATTAGGCATAGCCCACCTGTTCTTTTTTAACTAAACAATACAACTCTATTTTCGAAAAATATAAATTATTTTTAATTAATCATCCCAATTTCGTTTGGTGACTAATTTGTAATAAATGCGCCATCGGATTATGTAATAAATTTAATAAAAGATCTGGATATACACCAAATACTACAATTGGTACTGCCAACATAACCAGCGCCCATAAATTAGGACCGGTTACATCGGTTAATTTTTCCACTTCAGGATTGGTAATCACACCAAAAAATACGCGTTTATACATCCATAATGTATAAGCCGCACCTAAAATTAAACTCATTGCAGCAAAAAAGGTTATCCAAAAGTTTGCGCGAAAGGCGCTCAAAATAACCATAAATTCACCGACAAAGCCGGAAGTACCTGGCAAGCCCACATTCGACATAGCAAATAACATAAATAAAGATGCAAAGATCGGCATACGATGGACCAAACCACCGTAATCTGCAATCATGCGTGAGTGCATAGAATGATATAAAATGCCGATACTAATAAACATCGCGCCAGAACTAAATGCATGCGAAACCATTTGTACCATTGCACCTTCTAAACTCATAAAAGCATTACTGAGTTGATTGGTATGACGAATAATCATAAACACCATGTATAACCCAAGTGTGGCAAATCCCATATGTGCAATCGAAGAATAGGCAACTAATTTTTTCATATCTTTTTGCACAATTGACACCAAACCAATATAAACAATAGCCACCAAAGATAAACCAATCATCACTGTATCGAGTATTTGATTCGCATCTGGAACAATAGGTAAACTAAAGCGCAGAAAACCATAACCACCTAGTTTTAGCATTAATGCTGCTAAGATTACTGATCCACCTGCAGGGGCTTCCGTATGGGCATCCGGCAACCAAGTATGCACTGGCCACATCGGTACTTTAACTGCAAATGCCAATAGAAAAGTAAAAAACAACAACACCTGCGTTGATAAATTAATTTTTAAATCATAAAAATCTAAAATATAAAAACTCTGTGCTTTTAAGCCTAAATAAATTAAGCCAACCAACATCAATGCTGATCCAGCAAAGGTATACAAAAAGAATTTGATTGACGCATAAGAGCGATTGGTACTACCCCAAACGCCTATCGTAATATATACGGGCACTAATATACCTTCCCAAAAAACATAAAAGAGGATGGAATCTAATGCGCTGAATACACCAACCATCATTCCTTGGGTGAATAAAAAAGTAGCCATATATTGTGCCACTTTTGTATTCACTGTATTCCATGCCCCAAGCACGACCACAACAGTGGTAAAACAAGATAGAATAATAAATGTTAGCGATATACCATCTACACCTAGATTATAATTAAGTCCAAGCGTATCAACCCATTTCACGTTTTCAGTGAATTGCATGAGATAGGTGGAAGGATCATATAAATAATACAGAGGCACACATAAAAACAAACCAAACAATGCTGTAACCAATGCAATCCAACGAGCATATTTAGCATGTTCTTCTTTGTTCGTTGCAAATAGAATAATGCCACCTAATACTGGTGACCAAATCAGCATTGAAAGTAAAGGCAAATGCTCAAACATTAATTTTTATCCTTATTCAAATTCCGTAGCCTTGATGAAGCGTTAGCGGAATTAAAGCTAATTTCTACTACCCTTTTTTTACCACTGCATCGGCAAATTTGTTTTTAGCATGCACTGAAAAGTCGTCGCGGCCATGGATGGCAAGAAGCGTCGAGTACATGTATGTACGTACATTGCATTTAAAAACGAATTTGCCTATCCACCAACCTACACTAATAACACCCATATTAAAAAACCAAATAAACCAATGACCATGGCAAATGCATAATGGTAAAGATAACCTGTTTGTAGCTTGCGTGACACATTCGCCACCCATTGCACCAAACGTCCCGATCCATTGACCATTTTGTCATCAATAATTTTTAAATCACCAGTGTAATATAAAGCTTCACCTACCTCTTTCGCTCCATTCACTAATATGCGTTGGTTAAATTCATCAAAACCATATTTATGCATGAGTAATTTGTAAAAGATGGGTAAATTTTTACTCAGTAAATCTGGAATTTTGGGATATTTTTGGTAACTGAGCCAAGCCGAAACAATCCCTAATAATACCAACCAAAATGCAGGCGTGGAGATGCTTGCTGTTGTTAATGCCCACAAGCCGCTATATTCTTCACGTAATTTACTCATGACATCATGTGCAGGTAAAACGGTTAAGGTATTACCAAATAAACTGACTTGATCATAAACCATTGGTTCAACCCAAAGCACACCAGCTATAACGGAAGGGATAGCCAAAAGAACCAAAGGCACCCACACCACGCGCGGCGATTCATGTAAATGTTCCAGATGATGTTTGTCGACATGTGATTGTCCATGAAAGGTTAAAATAAAGGCACGAGTAGTATAAAAAGCCGTTACAAAAGTGCCCAATAATACACACACATAAGCATATTTCGCACCCGGAATTTGGCTTAACCAAATTGCTTCGATAATGGCATCTTTAGAATAATAACCAGAGAAAGGTGGCAAAGCACACAATGCAATGGCACCGATAAGGAAGGTTATATAAGTAATGGGCATATACTTAGCCAACTGTCCCATCTTGCGCATATCTTGTTCATGATGCAATGCGATGATCACAGAACCCGCTCCTAAAAAGAGTAATGCTTTAAATGCAGCATGGGTGACCAAATGGAATATGCCTACAGCGTATGCGGAAACACCTAAGGCGGCAACCATATAACCAAGCTGAGAAAGTGTCGAATAAGCAATAACACGCTTGATATCGGTTTGCACGATTGCTAATAAGCCAGTAAATAAAGCGCCCGTAGCACCAATAATTAAGACAACGCTTAATGCCGTATTGGATAATTCAAATAACGGCGACATTCGAGCAACCATATAAATACCAGCAGTCACCATGGTTGCCGCATGGATTAATGCAGAGATTGGCGTTGGACCTTCCATCGATTCAGGTAACCAAACATGCAAAGGTATTTGTGCTGATTTTCCCATTGCCCCGACAAATAACAAAATACAAATGACCGTAATCACTGACCATTCTATGCCAGGAAACAATGCGATAGTTCGCATGGGGTTAGCTAGATTGGGTACAATAGCGAATACCTCTTGATAATTCAGTGAGCCCACAAACGTCAATAATGCGGCGATGCCTAGAATAAAACCGAAGTCACCTACACGATTAACCATAAATGCTTTTAAACTGCCTTGATTAGCTGATTCACGACTAAACCAAAAACCGATCAACAAATAAGAAGCTAAGCCCACACCTTCCCAACCAAAAAACAATTGTAAAAAGTTATTTGCAGTAACCAACATCAACATTGCAAAAGTGAACATTGAAATATAGCTAAAAAATCGTTGGTAACCGGGATCTTCACACATATAACCAATACTGTAAACATGTACAAGTAAAGAAACAAAAGTGACCACCACTAACATTACGGCAGACAGTTGATCAATTAAAAAACCAATTTCAAATTGAATGTTGTCTTTGATTTTTCCCCAAATGTAAAGATTGCTATTTAAGGTAATTTGATCAATCAGTACCGCTTTAGCAATAATCACTGCTAAAATAAAAGAAATGAGCATAAGCGTAATGGTCACCCGATGCGCACCTTTGGGCCCCAAAGGCTTGGCAAAAAAACCAGCGATACATGACCCGAGCAACGGCAAAAAAACCGCCCAGATTGTTAATTGATAAATTAGCGCACTAGTCACAAGGACTCCTTAGTTTATTAACCTTTCAATGTATCAAGTGCCGACACATTAATTGTGTTTCGGTTGCGATACAGTACCATCAAAATCGCTAATCCTATTGCTGCTTCAGCCGCAGCAACAGTTAAAATAAAGAATACAAATATTTGTCCTGCAATATCATTCAGAAAAAATGAAAAAGCTAAAAAATTGGTGTTTACAGCAAGTAACATGAGTTCTATACACATTAAAATAATAATGATATTTTTCCGGTTAATCACAATTCCGGCCAAACTCAAGCCAAATAAAATAGCACTAACAATTAAATAGTCAGCAAGTGAAATCATTTTCATGATTGTTCCTCATTATCACTATCCATGACACCTTTATATTTTTGGGGTTCCATTTTTACTAATTTCAATCGGTCACTTGGCGCAACCGTTAATTGTTCAACCACAACTTGTCTTTTCGCATCCGGGCGTCCACCACGAAATGCCAAACTAATTCCAGCAACAATTGCAATGAGTAACAATACAGCGGCTAACTCAAAAGGATATGCATAAGTGGTATACAACACCATACCCAGCGCACCAACATTACTGTAATCAGCGGCATGGTGAACTGCCTGATAATTTTTCAAACCAAATTGTTCTGGACCCATCGCATAAATTAGTAAACCAACCATTAAAGCAGCCACCATCACGCCCCAGGGCAAATAACGAACAAAACCTTCACTGGTTATGGTTTGATGCACATTCAGCATCATGACGACAAATAAAAATAGCGTCATTACAGCACCCACGTATACCAACACTAAAACAAGTGCGAGGAATTCATTATCGATTAGCATCCACAACACACTACTGGCAAAAAAGGCAACGACTAAAAATAGCGCGCTCTTAACCGGATTACGTGTAACAATCACTGAAATTCCAGAAATAATCAGTAGTGTACTAAACACATAAAAAATAACTTTAGTTAAAATAATATTTGGTTCCATTTGCTCCCTCAGCGATAACGTTCATCGGCCGCTTTATCCTTGGCAATCATTTGTTCATAACGATCACCAATTGCTAACAACTTAGCTTTGGTCATAATATTTTCACCACGCTCTTCAAAATGATAATCCATGATGCGTGTTTCAACGATGGAATCTACTGGACAAGATTCTTCACAAAATCCGCAATAAATACATTTGAATAAGTCGATTTCATAAAGGGTTGTACGCCTTGCACCGTCTTCACGTTCTTTTGCCTGAATAGTTATCGCTAAGGCAGGACAAACCGCTTCGCACAATTTACAAGCAATGCAACGCTCTTCACCATTCGGATAACGTCTTAATGCATGCAAACCGCGAAAGCGTGGTGAAGTTGGGGTTTTATCTTCTGGGTACTGCAATGTCGTTTTCTTCGTAAAAAAGTAACGCCCAGTTAATTTTAAACCGAGCAATAATTCCCAGAGGATAAAACTTTTAACATAGTGCTTTATTTTTTGCATCTTTGATTATCCTGTTTAACTAAACCACGGTGGCAGATGCAATTGAATTGCCAAACCAACCACAGGGATCCATACCAGCGTAACGGGGATCAGCACTTTCCAACCCAAACGCATAATTTGATCGTAACGGTAGCGCGGAAAAGTCGCACGCAACCAAATATAAACATATAAAAATAACGATGCCTTGGCTAAAAACCAGACTATTCCTGGAATCCATGCAAATAAGGGCGCTACAAACGGTATGCCTTCAAACGGTGATAGCCACCCCCCTAAGAAAAACAATGTGGCCAAAATAGCGATGAGTATCATATTCATATATTCGGCTAAGAAAAAAATTGCGAACATAACGCCGGAATACTCGACATGAAAACCCGCAACAATTTCACTTTCACCTTCCGCCACATCAAATGGTGCACGATTGGTTTCGGCAACCCCAGATATCCAATAAACTAAAAACAAAGGAAGGAGTGGTAACCAAAACCATTGCCACAAACCACCACTTTGTGCTTGTACGATTTCTTGCAAATTCATACTATGCGCGGCCATAATCACTCCGACCAATGCAAAGCCCATCGCAATTTCATAAGAAACTGTTTGTGCTGCAGACCGCACTGCACCTAAAAAAGAATATTTTGAATTCGATGCCCAACCGGAAATCAAAATACCATAAACCCCTAGAGAACTGAGTGCAAATATATAGAGTACACCGGCATTAATATTGGTAATAGAAAGATCAAAATCAAAAGGAATAATTGCCCACGCTGCTATGGCTGGTGTAATTGAAAGCAAAGGCGCAATAATAAAAAGATAACGATTTGACGGTGTGGGAACAATAATTTCTTTGAATAATAATTTAATCACGTCCGCAAAAGGTTGGCCTAAACCATAAGCACCGACGCGATTGGGTCCGATGCGGCTTTGCATATAACCAATGACTTTTCGTTCTACTAAAGT
>CAYSGV010000157.1:0-6932 GCA_964430685.1 uncultured Gammaproteobacteria bacterium | reverse complement strand
CGGGAATAGTTGGACTTGCTCCGCACTCTAGTAATAGTTGAATTGCTACAACTAAATTTGATATTGCTGCCAAATGCAGTGCTGTTTTCCCCTGTTGATCGATAGCATCTAATGGGACACCAGCTTTTATAATCGTTTGGAGGACCGGAATGCTTTGATGAATGACTAGATGTAATAATGTTCCTCTCATTGCTAATCCTGTTGGCAGACGACAATCGAGATTAAAACGTCTATATAATGCAATAAATTCTAATGTTACTGGGTCATTGTTTTGATTCGTCGCTATTTGCGCCGCTAATGAGTCTATATCAGGAGGACATCCTGCAGTTAATAATCTTTCCGTTAATACTAAATCATGCGTTCGCCATAATGGGCTTGGGCAGTGCGTACATGAAAATTTAGCTAAACCATGCTCGAATAAATAATCCATTAAGCCATTATGTTTTTCAGCTTGTGCAATAACAAACCAATCGAGTAAGTTACGTTGATTACCTACTGCGCCTCGCTGTAACAGGTAGAGAATTAATTCAGGATTGGTTACTTCATCTAAAGGTGTAAAACCCCTTTGGTCATGCGCATTGATATCAAGTTGTTTTGACGGAAGTAGTCTTTCAATGAACAATTTATCTCCTGCCGCGCAAGCCAAATGGAAAATATTCCGTTTCCCCGGTAATTCTATTTTAATATTTGCACCCGCTGCGAGAAGCAAATGGGCTGCAGCAGTATTTTGATATTCAAGTGATTTACTTAATGGCGTATGACCATCACCGTCAACGGCTTCTAAGTTTATTTTTTGTTGAAGTACCTTTGAAATCACACGCAAAGCGAGCGCTTGCTTTTTTTCACATTTTTCACCGAAATCAAAATGTAGCTGCCATTTTGCTTGAAATCCTTCTTGGCATAAACGATGCAATAATGATTGGCCATTTTCGAAGGTAAAGTTAGGATTTGCGCCAACTTCTAGAAGCGTTTCAACAATCTGGACTCTTTCGTCTGATCTATCATTGGAATTCTGGAACAATGCATCAACTGCGATTCTTAACGGTAATAAGCTGTTTGCACAAGGTTTATTTACTTGAATGCCTTCTTGAATCATTTTTTTCAAGGAGGGTAAATCTGCGTTTTGGATGACTTCCTGTAAATTAGGCATAATCCTATTCCTTATGTTGTTATAATGTCATAATATGACTTTTTATTCCTATGAAAAAGAGCCCTTGCCTTCTAAGTGATTGATTTGTTGCTTTTGCCATATAACCTATTGATTTTATTGTGAAATTCGTTGAAATAAAGTGTTAATTAATATTTTGTCTTCGACATATTAACAGGGAGAGAAAGATGAGTATAAGTTACACAGAAGCTAAAAAAGCACAAGCAATATTAGAAGAAAGATATTTAGATGATCCTAATTAGGTTTCTTTTGGTGTTGCGGCTGAAAAAGACCATAATGGCAAATGTGAATTTTATTAATTTCAAATCTTTACGAAGCATCTGCATAATTAAATATTTCGATACCACAAAAAAAATCTAGCCTGATCGTAATCAAGATGAGCGGATTCCTACTAAGGAATTGAAGTAAGAATTAAACACACCATTACTTCACAATTACAATTTTATCAAAGAAGTAACGTAAATTGATGGTAGCCGTGGGCAAGAGCAATAAATTTGGCATATTGCAAACATTTAAATAACAACTTGCTTCTTATAGTGTGATGAGTGATATCTGGTTTAAGAAAGCATGTCTTGCTATTAATCTTTTTATGATAACCGATATGGTTTAAACTGATGATATTGTCTTTCTTGCATGAAATAAAATAATCCTATTGACTGGCTAAGGCTGTGATATGAAACACAATAATCGTCTTATAAATGAAAGCAGTGCCTATTTACGTCAACATGCTGATAATCCTGTGGATTGGTATGCTTGGGGAGATGAGGCAACTGCAAAAGCCAAACATGAACAGAAACCTATTTTATTATCCATCGGATATTCTGCTTGCCATTGGTGCCATGTCATGGCTCAAGAATCATTCTCAGACATTGAAACTGCTCAATTAATGAATCGATGGTATGTGAATATAAAAGTCGATCGTGAAGAGCGCCCTGACATAGATAAGATATATCAAACTGCCCACCAAATATTAACTGGCCAAGGTGGTGGTTGGCCACTCACAGCCTTTTTAGACCCCCACACACATATTCCATTTTATGTTGGGACTTACTTTCCAATTGATGCACGTTATGGCTGCCCCGCATTTAAAGAAGTGTTAAAACAACTTGCTGATTTTTATCAGCTGCATAAACAAAAACTTGAAAAACACAATATGCAATTGCACCAAAGGCTATTGCAAGCCAATCAATCAACGAAAGCACATGGAGACGAAATAAATCCTATTCCGCTTAGCCAAGCCTATAAAGACATCGCATCGCATTTTGACATTCACAATGGAGGTTTAATTGGTGCACCTAAATTTCCACATCCAAGTCAACTCGAACGTCTACTTCGTCATGCTTATTTTCTTCAAGAACAAGGCGAAGATAATCAAGCCGCTATGATGATGGTAAATCTAACGCTAACCAAAATGGCTAATGGTGGGATCTATGATCAGCTCGGCGGCGGTTTTTTTCGTTATGCGGTAGATGACGCTTGGCAAATACCTCATTTTGAAAAAATGTTATATGACAATGGTCAACTCATGTGCCTTTATGCACAAATGTTCGTGATTAATCATGAACCATTATATGCACAGATTTTAAATCAGACCGCTTATTTTACGTTGCGAGAATTGCGTTCACCACAAGGAGGTTTTTATGCCACCTTAGATGCAGATTCAGAACATGTAGAAGGGAAATATTATTATTGGGATCGAAATGAGATAAAAAATATTTTAAGTGAAGATGAATTTAAAATTTCAGAATTGTATTTTGGTTTGGATGCTTTACCAAATTTCGAACGCCATTGGCATTTACATTTGAAAAATTCAGCCAATACGATTGCTCAAAAATTGGCACAAGATGAAAAGAAAATCCAAGAAAAAGTGCAGGTGATGATTGAAAAATTATTCAATGTGCGTAAACAGCGAGTTTATCCAAATCGTGATGAGAAAATCATTACCGCCTGGAATGCTCTGATGATAAAAGGATTTGCATTAGCAGGTTTGGCTATAAAAAGACAGGATTTTATTTTGGCTGCACAGCAAGCATTGGATTTTATTCAAGCTAATTTGTGGCATGACGGAAAACTTTATGCAACTTACCAAAATAAGCGTGGATGTTTAGCCTATTTAGATGATTATGCTTTTTTATTGGATGCAGTAATTACTTTATTACAAATCCAATGGCGCGATTACGATTTAGAGTTTGCCATCGCTTTAGCCGAAATATTATTAATAAAATTTGAAGATAAAGAAAATGGTGGCTTCTATTTTACAGCCAATGATCATGAACAACTAATCATGCGGCCAAAGTCATTTGCTGATGAAGCGATTCCATCGGGAAATGGCATTGCGGCTATTGCATTAAGTCGCTTAGGACATTTATTAGGTGAAAGAAGATACTTGCAAGCCTGCCAAAAAACATTGCAAGGGAGTTGGCGTTTCTTGAAAGAATTTCCAAGTGCTCATGCGAGTTTGTTGACAGCATTGGAAGAATACTTATACCCAGCACAGCTTATTATTTTACGTATCGATCATGCGGATGGTGAAAAGTGGATTAAGGCATATCACCAGCAATTTCAACCCAGGCGGTTGGCGTTTGCAATTCCAGCAACTACACAAAAATTACCAGGGTTTTTAGCGCAATGTAAAAGTCGAGCCGATAGAGTTGTTGCCTATATATGCACTGGCTCACAATGCCAGGCACCTATTGAGGATTTGGATGAATTTAAGAAGATATTATTGAAAGAGATTCATAGTTAGTGTTAGTACTAGAAATAATCAAAACGAATGGTTAAACTATAAAGCACAGTAATAGCTAATTTAATCAATAAAGGAGTTCGATTATGCGCATTTTAAAAGCTGGTTTAGTTGCCGGACTCACACTTTTTTCTTTAATTGCAGCAACGGTTACTTTTGCTTGTCCATCTTGCAGTAAAGGAGAAACAGCAGATCTCCTGAAAGCAATGAGTCCATCCAAACAGCAAGTGAATGCCAAAAAGAATCCAGGGCAAACACTGGCACAAAATCAAACAACACCCAGTAATAACCAAGCAGGGGCACAATCCGCGCCGGCGGCTAAAGGATAGCTGATACTATTACCCGGGTAAATCGAAACACTCCATGGAGTTCTTCAGTTAATTATATTTTCATGGAGTGAAAATGTCTTTTCGCGGAACAATATTAGAATCAGCTTCCAAAGCCTTCTTGTTTGCCGGTTCATGAGTCAATTTGAGAGCGCTTTCAAGTTCTGTGATAACAGTAATATAAGACCAAGAGCGATTGTCTGCATTAGGATGACAAAGCAAGGCAATAATGTTAATTAATGCAGTATTGATTGCTAACAAATGATCCGCAATAAACTTTTCATTAAACTCATTTTTTTTAAACATTATATTGTATTGATAGGGATTTTCTTTTGGACCAATTTTATAACTTGTTAGTTTTTGCAGTGCTTCTTCGCCACCCAAAATACAAAAGAACACCATTCCAAGAGAATAAAGCTCTGTTGATAAATTGTTTTTTCCGCTAGTAGAAGGAGTTAATAATTCTGGCGCCATGTAATCAGGTGTTCCATGCGCTTGACTACTCTCTTCTGGTTTAACAGCAAAGTCAAAGTCAATTAATGAGACGGCTAATGTTCTTGGGCAAACTAAAAAATTCTCTGGCTTAATATCACAGTGTAAATAGCCCAATGCAAGTAAACGTTGCAATTCAGCGGCACAATTAATAGCAATTCGTATTAATTGTGGCAACCTGAATTCAGCCAGACTACCATTGGTAATCATGGTTAGTAAATCGGTTCTAGGTATAGTATCCATCATAATACGAATCTTATCTGGTTTTGCAAAACAATACCGAGTTGTTGGATACATGAGTCGCGTAACTTTTGCTGAATTCTCTATTTGTTGAATGGATAAATTTTCATCTGCCTTAATCGTTTTAATAAATTTGTTAGTCGCAAATGGGCTAATACCATCATTGCGCACAAAAAACCGTGTATCGCTATGCGCTATTTTAGCAACCGAACCTGGTAAATCTTCACGCTGTGGATGGCGGACCTTATTAAAATAGTAGACGACATCATCTAAATCTGTGAACCGAAGCAATGTATGGGGGTAAGGTATTGGACGTCTGTTTCTTTTGTCTTTTGCATTAAGTTTATTTAATTTAGCAGAATTTTCATTATCAATAATAGATTGGCGAACCACTTCAGTAGAACTTTTCATTATAAACACCACGAAATAATTGCTTAATATTTATATTAAGCTTCACAAATTCATCCTTTCCAGCACCTCCTTATTCGTTTTCCATATTATTTAAGACCATGTGTAACCATGACAAATTAACTCTATCTTACAGTGTTAACCTTAAGAGAACCTTAAGAAAACATGATTTTGGGCTGATAATAGAAAGGTAAAACTAAGTAATAGTTGTGGCTATCGGGCTCACTGAACTAAGATTTATGAGTACGAGCGGAATAATTAGATACACGCAAAATTTAATTGCGCTGCAGCTTGTTCTGGAATAACTATTTGATCCCTATAGTTAGGGATCATTCCCAAAAAGGGTGTGGGAATTAATTTTTTAAACGTATCGATGTAATCATCTACATTGTCAAAATTTGGATCTATACAATTCGCTACCCAGCCAGCAAATTGACAACCACTTTGTTGAATTGCGTAACTGGTTAGCAATGCATGATTACATGCGCCTAAACGCAAACCAATCACCAAGATGATTGGTAATTGTAAGCTTTTTGCTAAATCAGCAAATGTTTCTGAATCGTTTAATGGGCAAAACCATCCGCCAACGCCTTCAACCAATATTAAATCCGCCGATAAAGCTAAGATGTTATAAATTTGCTGCTTAACTTGTTGTACAGATAATGAACATTGTGTCTGCGCCAAAGCTAAGTGTGGTGAGATTGCGGGTTCATAGACAAACGGGTTTATTTCTTCATAACGCAATGCTATTGTTGTTTGCGCTTGTAACTGCAAGGCATCATCATTGCGCAAACCATGTTTCGTTAATTGCGCACCAGTGGCAACGGGTTTTAATCCGATTGTGCTTAAATTATTTTTACGAAAATGGGCTAACATCGCACAACCAAATGTGGTTTTGCCAATATTGGTATCTGTGCCAGTAATAAAATAACGCTGACTCATCTAAGACCACCAATTTCATCAATGCTTATTTCGAATTCGTTTTGTTTATTTTTTTGTGCAGGTTTGCCTTCAATCGCAAACGCATTAACATATAATACTTGATAGGTTGCAGGAAAATGATCTTCAGTGCCAAACAATGTTGTGTAATTTTTGATAAATTGCTGCCAACGTTTTTTGCCCATTAACCCACGCAGCCGATTCGTCGTGTGGTTGTTTGCGCCAAGCCCTTTTAAATCACGAAATAATTTCATCAATTCGCTATATTCCACCACTACCGAATCAGCATCTAATACGGGATCACACCACCCATTTGCTACTAAACAATTGCCTAATTCTTGAATATCTGCGAATGCGGACGTATGCGTATAGGGGTCAATGCCACGCCAACTTTCTGCTATCTCTTGTAAGGTTTTGTTGCCAAATGTGCTGAGCATTAAACAACCTTAATTGCGAATTAAGCGCCGCCATTCTTTCATTACTGATTATATTTGTGGCAGCCACTGTAATGTTAAATTTGAAAAAATCAGATCAATCGATTGAGCGGCTAAAGGAATAGCGTTTGCATCAGCACAAAGATAGATAGGCGATCTCTTTTGCATGCGCTTGCTTTGGG
>CAYSGV010000156.1:0-6970 GCA_964430685.1 uncultured Gammaproteobacteria bacterium | reverse complement strand
GAAAAAAGAATTCGCTCCTGCTTCACCGGAGACTTCACCACCTTCTAGCGAAGGGTCATCTCCTGCAAGTAGCACGAGTTCAACACCAGTAGGAACGCCGGGAAGTTCTCCGCTTACAGTTCGACGCTAAGCGTAATCGTGTAGCACCATGTTCAAAGGGCCGAAACAAAAATGTTTCGGCCTTTTCTTTTGTGTATCATTTGCGGTGCGCACCTGTCTCAAATCTGTAAATAAGTATAGGCGCACAAACTTTCAGTTAGCTCAGCTAAAATAATTTTTTGTTGTTCAGGTGATAAATGTGCTTGCAAACATTGTTCTTGATAACTTTGTTGCATTTGTTCCATATCAAATTTCACGAAACGCAATACATCTTTAATTTCATCGCCTTTTGCTGGCAATATCAGTTGAAATTGACCATTGGCCAAACATTCCACTTGCACCGAATCGGTGTCGCCAAATAAATTATGAATATCACCCAATATTTCTTGATAAGCGCCGACTAAAAATATCCCTAATAAATAAGGTTCGTTTTTATCGAAGGGTGCTAAAGGCAAAGTATTTTCGATGCCATAACCATCGACGTAATGGTCAATGCGTCCATCCGAATCACAAGTTAAATCTTGCAGTGTGCCACGGCGCGTGGGGGCTTTATTTAATTTGGCTAATGGCAGCACAGGAAAAATTTGGTCAATGGCCCATACATCGGGCAATGATTGAAATAAAGAAAAGTTAACAAAATATTTGTCAGCTAATTTTTCATTTATTTCGGTTAATATTTCTTGTTGCGTGCGATTAAGCGATAATTTATCTAAATGTTCTTTTATTTTTTTACAAGTAAATAAATAAAGTTGCTCTGCTTGTGCACGTTGGACTAAATTAAGTGTACCGTGTACATACATTTCTTGCGCTTCGCCAATGGCGTAACAAATTTCATGATAAGTTTCCAGTAAATTACGTTCATTCACGTCAGCATGTGCTTTATTTAAATCGCGCAAAATAAATGAATCAGATGCTTGAATGGAGGGCAATTGCTCATTTTCAAGCGGTGTTTCCACATCGACTAAATTGGTAATCAACATGGCATGATGCGCAGTGAGTGCACGGCCTGATTCAGTAATAATATGGGGATGCGGTTGTTTTGCTTGCGCACATATTTCAGTAAAAGCACGCACCACATTATGTGCATATTCATGCATCGAATAATTAATGGAACAAAAACTGCGTGAATGTGTGCCTTCATAATCCACACCTAAACCGCCACCGACATCAATATATTCTATGGGAGCGCCGTAGCTACGTAACTCGGCATAAAAACGAGCACACTCGTGTAAACCTTTTTGTATGTCACGAATATTGGCAATTTGTGAACCCAAATGAAAATGCACCACTTGCAGCGCCGATAAACAATTCTGTTCGCGCAAATCTTTTAACAATTGCAAGACTTGTGCGCACGTCAAACCGAATTTAGATTTTTCGCCACCCGTGTTTTGCCATTTGCCTTTGCCGATGCTCGCTAAGCGTACGCGTACACCTAAGCGTGGTGTTACCCCTAGCGCTTTGGCTTCGGCTAAAATCGATTGCAGTTCTGAATATTTTTCGATGATTAAAAAAGTTTGGTGACCCAACATTTGGCCCATTAAAGCTAAACGAATGTAATGTCGATCCTTATAACCATTACAAATCACCATGCGCGGTGTAAGACTCGCAAAGGAAAGCACTGCCATGAGTTCAGGTTTACTGCCGGCTTCCAAACCAAAATGATCACCGCCATGTTTGAGTAATTCGTTAATGACTTGGTGGTGTTGATTCACTTTAATGGGATAAACGGATGTGTAACCAGCTTGATATTGATAATCTTTTTGTGCTTGTGAAAATGCATTTTGTAAATTTTGTAAACGATCTTTTAATATATCAGAAAAACGCACTAACACAGGCAAACGCAAACCTGCTTGTTGAATGGATTGTGTGAGTTCAACTAAATCAATGCCCGGTTGCTGTTTGTCGCGATTTGGATGTGCCGTTAAATGCCCGAGTTCATTGATGTTAAAATAACCTTCACTCCATTGCGCAATATTATAGAGTTCACGTGTTTGTTGAATGGTCCAAGTTGTTTTTTGCATTTCACTTACCGATTTAATTAATTTGTGAGATGTTATTAATGCTGCATCACACACATATTCTATTCTGGTGAAGGTTCTCAGTCATCCCCTGAATGGCATTCCCTCGCGTAGGCCACTTCCCCTTACCGTCATTCCCTCGCGTAGGCTGCGAGATTATATAGAAAGAATAAATAAATCACTACAGCCGTAGACCCGGGAATGATGTTTTGAGAATGATGCAGCAACGCGGGGGGTTATCTGTAGACACAATTAATTCTTCGGTTTACTGCAATTTAAAAATTTCGATTTATTTAACCAAGAGTGATCGGGATAGTAAGCAAACACTAGGCTGCCGTTTTTAATGGTTTTGATAACCGGAGCGATGATGTTGGTGGCCAATGCTGGGCAGCCCCAACTACGGCCTAAATAGCCATATTGTTTGACAAATTGCTCACTCACATAGGTTGCGCCATGAATAACAATACGTCGTGACAATGCATGCGCGTTAAATCCTGGTTCATGACCAATGAGTTCTAGTGATTCGCCATGGCTGCCATTGTAGGTACCACCCGTTGTGAACAGGCCGATACTACTTTGCAAGCTGCCGGGATTATCGGAAAATTGCGTGGCTTTAATTTGGCCACTATTTTTACCATGTGCCACTAAGGCGCTATAAAGGGGTTTATTTTTTTTCAAATCAAATATCCACATCCGTTGTTGGGTTGCCGGCAAAGAATAGTCAATAATTGTTAAAATATTGCTGTTTTTTAAATTTTTGCCTTCGGTAAAACAGGTTTGCGCTTGTAAGGCTAACTTGGCTACGTCTCCACGTAATCCTGAAACTTTATTCGTTAACGCTTCGGCTTTTTCTTCTATATTGCTCGATGTATCGACTGACTGCGAATAGCTAGATTGACGACTAAATAAATTGCTAAAAAACTTTTTCAAACCGGATGGTTCTTCTATTTTATTGTTGGCTGAGATTTCGGTTGCTGTGTTGCTTTCTGTAATGGTGTCAGTTTTTTCGCTGGCTTGTAAATTGAGGAAGACTGTGCTGGAAAGGCAAATGTCCAATAGGATGACCATAATCAAATGAAGCATTGGTTTTTTGATCCGCGAGAATGTTTTCATAATGATACCCTGGTGTGGTTTATTTTTTCCACAGGCATAAATAGTATGGTATTACTATTTATATCCGCGAGTTATGCAAAAATGCACCTCATTATGTCCGAATGTTCAATCTAGGTCAACTTGAGTAGCCTAGTCGTTCGTGGCAGAGCCAGGAGCTATAGGCGGATTTTTGCTAGCGGCGGTTGTGGTTGGTGCCATAGTTGCCGTAGCCGCTGTGCCTGCTTCGCCAATGACAACCGGTATCCCTCTTTGCTCATCAGCTGCTTGAAAAACCTTATTCCAATCAACTATGGCTGGTCGATTTTTGGTAGCGTCTAGGACAACTTGGGTGGCATAGGGATGAGGGTCGTTGCGTGCTGGGCTTTCTTGCACCGGTAAATGTGCTTCTAAATAGAGCTTATTGTCGTACCAGCCAGCGAGAAAGGGTTGGTCAACGATATCAACGCGAGTGCCGACGGTGACCAGATCAAATAAAGCGGCAACATCCTGGGGTAGCATGCGAATACAACCTGAGCTTACTCGCCAACCCACGCTTGTTGGTGCATTGGTACCATGAATTAAAATGGTTGGATCTCCCAAGCGCATAGCGAAATTACCCAATGGATTATCCGGTCCTGGCGGGATGCTATCCGGTAAGAAGATCCCCTTAGCAGCATTCCACGCTTTGATGGTGTCGGGAACATGCCATGTAGGATTAACGATTTTCTCTGCAATTTTGGTGATGATCGCCGGAGTTTGCCAACCTTCTCGTCCAATTCCAATGGGAAAGCTAATCACTTTGCTGTGATCAGCGGGGTAATAATAAAGACGTAATTCAGATATATTGATAACGATTCCCGAGCGTTCTGCATTCGGCAAGATATGGGCCCGTGGAATAGTAAGCGTAGTGAACGATCGCGTAACTTTTCCAGGTACTTGCGGATTGGCTTCCAGCATTTCATAGCCACCCACATCATACTTCCGGCCAATTTCAGCGAGTTCTTGGCCGGGTGGCGTAGCCATCGTGAAGACTTCGCCGATAATATCGTTGCCAGGGCGAGGAAAATCGAAAATAGCCGCAAAAGTTAAGCCAGGCGTTAAGCACAAAAGCGCACCACATAAAGTAGCCCAATAGTGAACCGGCGCGTTGTTTTGTTTGCTTTTATTTTTATTTTTAAGCATATATCCCCCTTGAACCTTGCGTTAAGTCAAAACCATTTGGCGATTACCGCCATTAGTGTAATAATTTCCACCTTTAGGCTAGTGTAGCCCAAATTTATTAGAGGAAATTACTTTTATGGATAAACTGAGAATAAGGACAATGCAAGAAAATATGCGTAAGTTATTGTTGATAAGCATAACTTTTTTTGCCTCACTCCTCTTCGGTATTGGGTCTGTACAAGCAAAAGGCGCTAAAACGGAGATTTCACATTGGCGGACCTTGCATAAGACGGAAGTGTTTTTTGTCCCCTCACATGAATTGCCCATTGTTGATATTCGCCTACTGGTTGACGCAGGTTCAGCCCGCGATGGCAACATGCCTGGTCTTGCCGCACTAACAGCAAATTTGCTTGATGAGGGAACGCGCAATTTAAACTCAGATGATATTGCACAACGTTTTGATAATAGCGGTGCTCAATTTGCGCAAGAAGTCTCACGCGATTTTGCCACAGTTACACTGCGCAGTTTAAGTGATCCCAAATTCCTCGATCCTTCTTTGAATACAATGATCGCAGCAAGCTTGAGTCCTTCTTTTCCTAATGATGCCTTTGAACGCGAAAAAAAAGCAGCGATTCGTGAAGTTGAGCAAAATGAGCAATCACCATAGACCGTTGCATTTGAGCAAACGCTTGCATTGCTTTATCCCAATCACCCTTATGGTCATCCCAGTTATGGCACAATAGATAGCCTGCAAAAAATTACCCGCACCGATGTGCAAAACTTTTATCGTCAATACTATGTCAGTGAAAATGTGCAGCTGGTTATTGTTGGTGATCTGACGCAGAAACAAGCTGAGAATGTTGCTGAAAAAATAAGCCATGCCTTAATACACGGTGAAAAAGCAGCACCTATTATTGATGTGGCTAAAACGAACACAGCTGATGCAACTGCGAATCCACATTTCGTTGCCTTTCCAACCACACAAACAAATATTGTTATGGGACAAATTGGTCTTGCGCGGCTTGATCCTGATTATTATGCATTGGTGGTTGGCAATCAAATAGTGGGTGGCGGTGGCACCATGACATCGCGATTATTTGAACAAGTGCGCGAAAAACGTGGGTTGGCGTATTCGGTTGATAGTTATTTTATGCCAATGGCTGTGGCAGGTCCTTATCTTATTAGTATGCAAACACGCAAGAGTGAGGCGAAAAATTCGCTTGCGATTGCCAAGCAAACATTGGCAGATTATGTACAAAATGGGCCAAGTATTGAAGAAGTTGCTGCAGCGAAGAAATATCTGATGGGTAATTTTCCATTACGTTTTGCTAGTAATGGGGATGTACTTGGTTTGTTAAGCATTATCGCTTTTTATCATCTGCCACTTACTTATATGGAAGATTATCCTAAAGAAGTTGCGCGAGTAAGTAAAAAAGCAATTCAACAAGCATTTAAACGACGAATTGATCCCAGCAATTTTACCATTGTAGAAGTGGGAGAAAAAAATGCACCAGCAACAACTGAAAAAAATACTGAAACAATGTTTGCGTAAAAAGTGACAACTAATAAGACAAACCAAAATTTAACCAAAGCGCCTGGTCAAATTAGAATAATCGGTGGCCAATGGCGGGGGCGATTTTTACAAGTACCCGCTGCTGCGGCTGTACGCCCGACACCGAACCGTGTGCGCGAAACATTATTTAATTGGTTAGCGCCGGTCATTCGACATTCTCGTTGTTTGGATTTATTTGCCGGTACTGGTGCGCTTGGTGTTGAGGCCTTATCGCGTGGCGCGCAATTTGTAGCATTTGTCGACGCAGATAAGAAATTACTCAATGCAATTGAACAACAACTTAAGGTTTTTCAAAAAACGGAAAATATATCGATGTTGGCGCAGTTTTATTGTTGGCATGTGCCACAAAATAAAATAACTGAACTGACGCCATTTTCGATCGTATTTTTAGATCCACCGTTTTTTCAGAATTTAATAGAAAAAGTGAGTGTTTGGTTAGAAGAAAAAAATTTATTAACCCCCAATGGTTTAATATATTTAGAAACGGAAAGTACGCTGCAGCCCATACCAGTTCCAAGCAATTGGCAGCTCATCCATTGCAAGCGAGCGAGCCAAGTACAATATTGTTTATTTAAACGAGGAAATTGAGACTATGATTATAAGCAAAAAGAACAAGGCTAAAAATGACAAGATCACAGATAAATTAAAACTACAAGCCGCTGAGTACGCGTTGAATTATATTGAAGACGATGCCGTTATTGGTGTGGGCACGGGTTCTACAGTAAATTTATTTATTCAACAGCTTGCCAAAGTGAAAAATAAAATTGCTGCCGCTGTGGCCAGTTCCATTGCTACGGAAAAATTGCTCAAAAGTATTGGTATCCATGTAGTAGATTTAAACGAAATTCACCAAGATTTACCTATCTATATTGATGGTGCAGATGAAGTAAATAAATATTTGCAATTGATTAAAGGTGGCGGTGGTGCATTGACGCGCGAGAAAATCATTGCGAATGCTGCTAAAAAATTTATTTGTATTGTTGATGAGACAAAAATGGTTGCGGTGCTTGGTGAGAATTATCCATTA
>CAYSGV010000155.1:0-7017 GCA_964430685.1 uncultured Gammaproteobacteria bacterium | reverse complement strand
CCTTCCAAAAAGACGTTATAATCAAGTAATATTTTGAGCCTTGTCCAATCTGCGGCAATTTTGCACTAACAATACTGGAAGGTGAAGAATTGCGCGTTAAATCCATGGAGGTGGAGTGATGTGTGGCGTTTGTGGTTGTTCGGAACATATGATTAGTGAAAAGGAACATGTTGCGCAAAGTAATCACCTACACATTGCACACCATCATCATGACGCCACATTGGTCCACATCGAACAAGATATCTTTGCAAAAAACAATCAACACGCCAAATCAAATCAAGATTATTTTTCAAAAAATAAAATAGTTGCACTAAACATAATGTCTAGCCCAGGTTCTGGAAAAACAACTTTATTGGCTAAAACAATTGCTGATTTGAAATCACAAATTGATATTGCTGTGGTTGTAGGCGATCAACAAACAAATTATGACGCACAAATACTTAAAGCAAGCGGCGCATTAGCCATACAAGTGAATACGGGTAAAGTTTGTCATTTAGATGCGCACATGATTAACCATGCTCTTGAACAACTAACAATCACAAATAAACAACTATTATTTATTGAAAATGTGGGAAACCTTGTTTGCCCGGCTCTATTTAATCTAGGTGAGCATTTTAAAATTGTCATCCTCTCGGTAACTGAGGGCGATAATAAACCACTTAAATATCCCGAAATGTTTCGCTGTGCCGACTTGCTCATTTTAACCAAAACAGATTTATTGCCTTACGTCGATTTTGACATAGAAAAATGTATCAACTATGCGCATAGAATCAAGCCCAATTTAGATGTGCTTGAACTTTCAGCCACAAAAGGTGATGGCTTGTCCAAATGGTATGATTGGTTAATTAAGCAACAGCAATGACGATTAAAAGAATACGGCATTTAATTACTGGGCTTGTACAAGGCGTTGGCTTTAGACCCGTTGTATATCGAATTGCCAATCAACTGCGCCTAACGGGGTGGGTAAAAAATAGTACTTCTGGCGTACTCATTGAAATCCAAGGCGCACTAGTCAATCACTTTTTATCTCAATTACAAAATGAGCAACCAGATCTAGCTAAAATCGATGCAATTCAATCAATTGAACTTTCCCTATTAACTAATGAACATGATTTTCGAATTATAGCAAGTGAGCCTGGTCAAGCACAAACACAAATTGCACCCGATACAGCGATTTGCTCGTTGTGTTTACAGGAATTATTTGATGCAAATAGCCATTATTATCACTACCCTTTTTTAAATTGTACACATTGTGGACCACGATTAACCATTACCAAAAAATTACCTTATGATCGCAAGCACACTGCAATGGCAACATTTCCTCTGTGCACGTCATGTCATCAAGATTATCATGATCCGAACAATCGCAGATATCATGCACAACCAACAGCTTGTACACATTGTGGCCCTCATTATTCATTAGCTGTCCATTCAATTGCGCAATTAATTCAACAAGGTAAAATAATAGCCTTAAAGGGGATGGGTGGTTATCAATTAATTGCAGACGCAAGAAACGAACAAGCTATTTTAAATTTGCGGCAAAGAAAAAATCGCCCAGCGAAACCATTCGCATTAATGGTGGCTAATTTAGAAAGCGCTAAACAAATTGTACAACTAAATGCAACAGCAAAACAATTATTAAACAGTCAAGCACGCCCCATTGTGTTATTACCAAAACTGAATGACCAACTACATGAAATACTTGCACCTGGATTAACATGCTTAGGCATTGCATTACCTTGTACGCCTGTGCATTATTTATTATTTCATGCACTCGATGGATATAAATTAGGTAACGACTGGTTAAATAAATTTCAGTCAACAATATTAATTGTTACCAGCGCGAATAGCACCAATCATCCATTACTCATCGATGATGAAGAAGCACAGGAGCAACTTTATCCAATTGCTGAGCAAATTATTTCATATAATCGAGAAATAGTTACACGTAATGATGACTCTGTAGTAAAGATTATCAATAAGCAACCTATTTTTATTCGCCGTGCGCGTGGCTACGCCCCAACACCGATAAAATTAGCTCATGAAGTTCCTGTAACACTAGGTCTCGGCGGTCAGCTTAAAAATACATTTTGTATCACTCGTGGCAATGAAGCTTTTGTCTCGCAGCACATTGGTAACTTAACGAATAAAGCAACCATAGAATTTTATCATGAAACGCTTAACTATTTTCTTAATTTTCTTAACGTGAAACCACAACGCTTAGCCACAGACATGCATCCAGATTTTTATACCACAAATTTTGCTCAAGAATTTGATATTCCAATATATGCTATACAACATCACCATGCCCATTTGGCAGCCGTTGCAGCAGAACATCATATTCAACAACCTGCCTTAGGTTTAGCGTTAGATGGTTATGGTTACGGTAACAATGGGGAAGCATGGGGCGGCGAATTATTATTATTAGAAAATACTACTTTTCAACGGTTAGGTTATTTTTATCCATTACCACAACCCGGCGGTGAAATTGCTGCTCGTGAACCGTGGCGAATGGCGGCGAGTATTTTATATTTGTTAAATAAAAGCGATGAGATTATTAAGCGGTTTCATGCGCAACCGCATGCATACAACATACAAAGTCTGCTTGAAAATAAAATCAAAACGCCATTAACCAGTAGTTGTGGTCGTTATTTTGATGCCGCGTGTGCTATGTTGGGGATCAATCAAATCTCTCAATATGAAGGACAGGCCGCCATGCAACTTGAAGCACTGGTTACCCAACCACAAGTTCTAAGCAATGGCTGGTCTATCGATGAAACAATGTTTAATATGATACCAACTTTTTCTCGATTGTTATCACTTGATGCAATCAGTGGAGCCAACCTCTTTCATGGGACGCTTATTGCTGGGCTAACTGAGTGGATACTCACTTGGGCAGAGAGATTTTCAATTAATGTGGTATTATTAAACGGAGGTTGTTTTCTCAATAAAGTACTTACAGAAGGACTAACACAGAACTTAGAGAAATGCGGCATCAAGTACTTTTTACCCAGACAATTGCCTCCGAATGATGGCGGCTTATCTCTCGGGCAAGCTTGGCTCGCAGCAACAATGTAAAAGGATAATTATTTATGTGTTTAGCCATACCTGCACAAATTACCCAAATACTCAAAGAACAACGCGCCATTGTTAACGTGGGCGGTATTAGCAAAGAAATTTCGACATCCTTGTTGGATCAGATTAATGTGGGTGATTATGTCATTATTCATGTTGGTTATGCCTTAACACGACTAGACGAAGAAGAAGCACAAAAAACACTCAATTTATTTGCAGAAATGGCTAAAGGATAAGCTTAGGTGAAATATATTGAAGATTTCCGACGCGGCGAATACGCGCAATCTATTGCGAGTGCAATCAGAAAGCATGCTGATGTTAATCGGCATTATCAATTGATGGAGTTTTGCGGCGGACACACCCATGCGATTCATCGCTATGGCATTCCCAATTTATTACCCGAAAATGTCGAAATGATTCATGGTCCAGGCTGCCCTGTATGCATTTTACCAATGGGAAGAATTGATAAAGCAATTGCACTCGCAAGTAATTCTAATGTTATCCTGTGCAGTTACGGTGATATGTTACGTGTTCCTGGGTCACAACAAAAAAGTTTACTTAAGGCCAAAGCAGAAGGTGCAGATGTACGCATGGTTTATTCCGTTGATGATGCACTGCGAATTGCACAAGAAAATCCCAAAAAAGAAATTATATTTTTTGCCATTGGTTTTGAAACGACAACCCCACCAACTGCTAATGCAATTATTCAAGCACAGCAACTCAAATTACAAAATTTTAGTGTTTTCTGCAACCACGTACTTACTCCAGTAGCGATGGAGAGTTTGTTAAAAGCACAAGAAGACAATCCGAATGAATCAATTCAATTAGATGGATTTGTTGGACCAGCGCATGTAAGCATTATCATTGGCAGTCAAGCTTATGAAGCAGTCAGCAAAAAATATCAGAAACCCATTGTTATTGCCGGATTTGAACCACTTGACGTTTTGCATTCTATTTTAATGCTGGTACAACAAATTAATGACGGGCGTATACAGGTGGAAATTCAATATACACGCGCCGTAAACCGCACAGGCAGTTTAACCGCACAAAAATTAATTAATGAAGTATTAGAATTACGTTCAAGTTTTGAATGGCGAGGATTAGGTGAGATACCCAATAGTGCACTACAAATCAAAACAACGTATCAACAATATGATGCTGAAAAGCGTTTTGCAATACCAGAATTTGTTAGCGAAGAACATAAACAATGTATTTGTGGTAAAGTGTTACGGGGTTTGCAAAAACCAACGGCTTGTAAATTATTTGCTAAAGTATGCACCCCAGAAAATCCCTTAGGCTCATGCATGGTTTCTTCAGAAGGTGCTTGTGCTGCAGTCTATGCTTATGGAAGAGTACATACACAATGACAATTACTAATATAGCAAAACCGCTCACTAAAAAATTAAATGGGCCAAAGTTAAATTTCAAAAATACTGCCATTGACTTAACACATGGCAGTGGTGGTCGTGCACAAATGCAATTGATCGACCAACTATTCTTGGCCGAATTTGATAATGAGTGGCTCGCCCAGAAAAATGATCAGGCGACATTTGCATCTTTATCTGGCCGCATGGTTATGGCAACGGATGCACATGTTATTTCACCATTATTTTTTCCCGGTGGTGACATTGGTTGCTTATCGGTACATGGTACGATCAACGATGTAGCGATGGCTGGCGCAAAACCACTTTATCTATCGGCCAGTTTTATTCTAGAAGAAGGTTTACCATTATCTGATCTGCAAAAAATTGTTAAATCAATGGCACAAGCAGCGCGCAATGCCAACATTTCCATTATAACCGGTGATACCAAAGTAGTTGAACGCGGCAAAGGTGATGGTGTATTTATTACGACCACCGGAATTGGCGTTATTCCAGAAGGCATTCATATATCAGCGCATCAGGCTAAACCAGGTGATCATATTATTGTCAACGGTTTTATGGGTGACCATGGCGTGGCCGTGATGTCACAAAGAAATAATTTAAGTTTTAATACCCAGATACAATCTGACACATGCGCGTTACATGAATTAGTTGCTATCATGATTCAAGCTGTACCCACAATTCATTGTTTGCGTGATCCAACACGCGGCGGTTTAGCAACTACATTAAATGAATTAGCCATACAATCAGCGGTCGGCATGATCATCGATGAAAATAAAATCCCCGTTCGCACCGAAATAGCCAGCGCGTGTGAATTGCTGGGCCTTGATGTATTATATGTTGCCAACGAAGGTAAACTTGTTGCAATTTGTGATCCTAAAGACAGTGAACAATTATTAAAAATAATGCGTACACATCCCTTGGGTATTGAAGCGTCAATTATTGGTGAATGTGTTCAGGATCCGCATCATTTTGTGCAACTTAAAACTAAATTAGGTGGTATGCGCATTGTTGATTGGTTAACTGGAGAACAATTACCCAGAATTTGCTAAGGAAAGTATAAATTTATGGATAATCAAAAAAATTATTTTTTACCATACGATCAGATACAAGCACTGATTCGTGCATTACAAGATGCTCACTATTTATGCATCGGTCCACAAGTGCGAGATGGCGCTATTGTTTATGATACTTTACTTGATGCCGAACAATTACCTTGGGGTATAACTGATTATCAATCACCTGGCCAATATCGTCTTGAAAAAAAAACACCGCTTAAAGCATTTGCTTGGGCAAATGGGCCACAAGCGATTAAACCCTTTTTATTTAAACCAAGTGATACCGTATGGCAAGTTGTAAAAGATGCGAATGGAAAACTAAATTTTAAGCCACACCCACCCGATGAACAAGCAATCGCTTTCTTTGGTGCACGATCATGCGATTTGCATGCAATGGCTATCCAAGACAAAGTTTTCATGGAAAATGGACATGTAGATGTTCGCTACCAACATAGGCGTAAGCATTTATTTGTCATTGCAGTTAATTGCACTTACGCCTCTCAAAATTGTTTTTGTGTTTCGGCAGGCACAGGTCCCGCAGTTACCAGCCCTTACGATATTTTAATGACTGAAATAGATAATGGTTTTATTATTAAAACAGGCAGTGAACGTGGTGCATTGATTATTGCTGGCTTAACCTTAAAATTAGCACAAAACAATCAAAGTATAGCTGCAACTGACAATGTGCAAAATGCAGCCACAATGCAAAGCAAACGTATCCCCTTCGATAATGCTTATGATTTGCGCAATATGCTCATGGCTAATTTAGAACATCCTCGTTGGGCTGAAGTTGCCGACCGGTGTCTTTCCTGTGGTAATTGCACGTCTGTTTGCCCCACTTGTTTTTGTCACAGCGAGACAGATGTACCTAGCTTAGATGGTACAAACAGCGAACATATCCGGGAATGGGACTCTTGTTTCACTGCCGGTCATAGCTATGTGAACGGAAAAGTTATTCGTGATGATACACGTAAACGCTATCGACAATGGCTAACACATAAGGTGGGCACTTGGTTTGACCAATTTGATACCAGTGGTTGTGTAGGTTGTGGGCGCTGCATTAGTTGGTGTCCTGTTGGTATCGACCTTACTGAAGAATTAGCTGCACTCTCTGGCGAATCCAACAAACGAGGCAAGCAATAGTGAACAATGGAATATTAATTGACCCCTATTTACCAGTAGAAGCAGAGATTATTGAAAATATACAAGAAACTCCTTCTATTTTTACACTGCAATTACGTTTTATTGAAAGTCATCGACACCATGATTATTTATTTCATCCTGGACAATTTAATATGCTCTATCTTTATGGCGTCGGAGAAGTGGCCATTTCCATTGTTTCTGATCCCGAAGAGAAAGAAATTATTCGTCATTCAATTCGCGCGCTGGGCCGTACAACCAAAGCATTACAAAAGTTACGCATAGGTGATCGCATTGGCATTCGTGGACCCTATGGTCGTGGTTGGCCACTCCATCAAGTAAAGGGTAAGGACATTATCATT
>CAYSGV010000154.1:0-7029 GCA_964430685.1 uncultured Gammaproteobacteria bacterium | reverse complement strand
ATCTATTTTTTCTACTCCCAATATTTCCCGAATTATTGAATATAGCCGTAGTATAAAGCGTGTTCTTTGTTCATCGTTCCATTCTTTTGTACCCCAAGCCTGATCTATAAAAAAATAAAGTCGTTCCTTATTATGAGATAAGATTATTTGATCATTGATACATTTTAATACGATCAATTTAATTAAAAACAATTGCACATCAGTCTGTATTTTATTGATAGTACATTCAAGTCCATTTATATATATCATCCCTCTTTTCTTTCTTCGTTCAAGAAATTCAGTAAAAGAAGCATCGGTCGCATTAAAATATTGTTCTAATAATAAGGTAAAAGAGCAACAGGGTATGTATTTATTCAGAAAAAGGTAATAATGTATACGATTATCGCAAACCATCTCTGGTATAAGTTCTAAAGGTATATTTGGCTGATTACCTAAAGCAATAGAAGCAACTTTCTCTATTCTCAGGTGCTCTCGGCTATGAAGCATAAATATCAATCGACGCAATATCTCAAATGGCAAATTACTATGACGAGCCAACGCGACAACACTTGCATACCTTACTTCTGAATCTTGATCATCTAAAACCGAAACTATAACGTTCTGCAGATCTGCAGTCGAAGCAGCTTCTTGTTTACCCAAAACTTCCACAGTAACCTCCCTTACACCAGATTCTTTATCTTGTAGAAAAGGGAAAAGGCCCACAATAATATAACGTGGTAGGTTGGTTTGCTTGCCCAAACAACGAATCATCATTCTTCTGATTTCACCATCTTTATCATATATTGAAGATACATATTTTTTTAAGTTGCCTTCTATGTCGTCTTTATCTATTGATGTATTCGCTGGTGCAACAGATGTCTTATGCACTAATTTTTCAGACTTTTTTAACAATCGTGCTTCTTTCAATTGATGTCTGATTTCCAATGGTAAACCTTCCTGACGATTCAAAATCAATATGGCATCATCTCCTATGTCTGTTAATTGGCTCTTTGCCAAAGATAATAATTCTTGTAACATTTCTATAGGTAATTGTTGTTTAATCAATACTCTTCTAGCAGCTTTTATGTATCCTTTCTTAAGTAAAGCGATTAAATTTTGCAAAATATTGTTCGGTAATATTTGTCTTCCCAGGGTTTCTACAGAAATATCTACCATCAACTCTTCTTCCGCTTCGAGCATGGTTAACAATACCTTCAAAATATCTTCTGGCAAATAAAATTGATTTCGCAAGATAATGCTTAAAGAATATTTTTTCTGCCTTTGTATATTTTTATCTTGTATTAGTTCCAACATGGTTTTTAATAAATGAAAAGGAAGTAGCCGAATTCTTGATAATCTTTCTAAGTTAGACTCAGAGATATCCAGCATAGTATCATGTTGGGCTTTTACATTCTCACTCAAATGGCGCAACAAAATCGCATTTAATGTCGGCATATTAAATATACTTGAACTTAAGTTTACACTCATCGAGATTTGTTCACTATATATATTCGGCTGCTCATTATTTAAAAATGCTTTTAAATGATTTTCTATCATAGGGAGGGTGATTGTAGCTATTGAATGTGGCAAATTACAATTTAATTCGCTTGCACATCTCATTATTAAACATATCTGTCTTAATCCAATTAAATCATTTGGCGGCAGCAGAATAAGATTAAAAAAACGTTCTAAATATAAGGGAAATTCTTTTAGTAATCCTGTCACAAACCACCACATGACTTCATATTTAAGATTAAACTTTTGCTGGCTGAAAATTTTTTCTGCCTCATCATTTTTTGCATGTTGTGTTGAGGTAAATAATATTAACCAATAAATTGCCGCAAAAAATTCTTGAAAGGTTAAATGGATAAAATAATAATTTTTTCGTTCTTCTTTTATTTCTTCTTCATCAACGGCTTTGATAATTCCTATTTTCAATATCTGTTCAAATAATTCTTTTTCATCTATAGTCTTAGCATATTTTCTTAAAATTAAAGCTATTTTTGTTCTCTGAATAATTAAATCTTTTTCCTGCATCTGTAAGTAAGCTAATTCAGTCAGTGCACTCAATGCCGGATATTTTTGTAGATCTTCCAAAAACACAGCTGCAAAATCAAATGCTGCTGTTGAGAAATTAATTCCTGCCTTTGGGGCTATATAGGTCAGCAACATTTGATAAAGTACCGTAATCGATATATTGGACAATTTTTCGACTTCCTTGTCATACTTTCGCCATATCATACATATGAGCCCTAGCATAATAGGTATGCTCGTAATTCCACGTATTGATTGATGAAGCCGCAGAAAAGCTTTTAATCTATCAGATAATTCTTTTTGCATGGGGCCAAAAAATCGCTCAATGTACTTATCAATGTCATTATCTAAAAACCCTATATTTTCTATTTTCTTATCAAATCCACAACCGTGGTTAGCACAGTAGGCGTCAATTAGATAGGGTCTGGAACTTACTAACAAATTTTCTTGGCTTAATACATCTCTAATCAGCTCGCCTTGTTCTGTAACCTCTTCTTCTTTCTCCTGAGCAACAGTCGCAACTTCATCAAATCCATCCGCCATATATAGTATCTCATCCGCATGCTCTTTCAACACTTGCTGGACGGCTCCCATACTGAACCCACATTGACTAAAGCCAAAACGTCTATGCACAACCGCTGCTATATTGGCTGTTTCATCTTTGTAAAAATTCACATTGGTAAGCTGTTTTAAGGGAAATAAGATAAGAACTTTAAAGTGCTTGTTTTGCCACAGCTTGCCTTGCGCCCAGCGGTAGACAATATTTTGCAGTAAAGTTGATTTACCAATACCTGCTCGTCCAAGCAATAACAATCGCTGAACAGATGACGTTTTCTCGCTATCAGATGTATGTTCAAATAATTCTTCCAATTCTATTATATTTTTCGTGGCATATATTTCCTCATAATTACCTAAGTTTCTGCGACGATATATATTTTTTACTTCCTCTTTTTCTTTCTGAAACTGTTCTGTTTCATTAACTAAGGCAACATTTACAAAGATATGATCTATTTCTAACCCACCTGTGGGATTGATATATTCGCTTCTAATTCGATCTTGCTTTAGGTATTGATCTCTAATAACTGCTATAAAGTCTTCAAATGGTAGTGGCGACTCATCTTTAGGTTGATTGATAATCAGATTATAAGTTGGACCTTTAACTTTGGGCTTATAAATAATGCCTGTATTTGTACTACCATTAGCTAAAACACTTACTTTATCAAATGTTGAATGTTCTACTGATGTTTCCATAGTAAATATCCTCTTAAAAAAATGTCTTAAGAACACGTTGTGTTTGCAACAGATGTGGGTTTATTATTTGTGTTCATAGTATTATCATTATTTTTTAATATATCAGTTAATATAAAATTGATCTCTTTATCTAATCCTTCACGTAGTTCGTTAAGTCCTTTAACAACTTCTTTTGTTTCAACATGGTATTTCTCAGCCTCATTGTCTTCTAGTTGCGTATGACAATAGGCAATATTCTCTAGGACCTGTTTAATTGCCACATGTGGTCTAAAACCCCACTGATTTATCCATAGTAATATTCCATTTTTGTTCAAAATCTTATAAAGGCTCTTCTGAAATAACAACGATACATTATGCCCAGTGTTTCATAGGAACCTTGAAGGCTGCGTTGCAGCCAAGCTGCTCTGACCTTGCTTAGCTCTAGGCATTGTAGGGCCTTTATAAATTCCTAAACGAGCAGCCTGAGCAGCTAAGCGTTGAAAAACACTAACAGACTGCTCATCATTCGTCGGCTCTGGTATTTTTTCCTTAATAATAGTTTGCGCGTCCACAATTATTCTCCGTGCATTGATTTGATCTATGGAATATGAGGTGAACCCCAGGTAAAAATTAGTCTGATAAATATACACCGGTAATCCACGACTTATGGCAGAATATAATAATTCGGATAGGCAAAATAAATTATTATCACGCAAATAGCATGTAAAGGCCTGCAGAGGTGCTAGTTGCACAAGTAATTTAGCCATGAATGTTTTTGCTTTATCGGATTTGAATAAAACAAATGAGTCTAAAATCATGGATAGTAATTCAGATCGTAAGTCAGGGAATTTTTCATACAGAGCACCAATCATATTGGTGATTGTGGTTCCACCATTAAAATATCCAACCGAATCACTAGAATTTAATTTCTCTTTAGCAATTCCATTTTTTATATGATTAAATACAGGTTCTTTTATACCACGTTCTAATAAAATTATTGATAAATCTTCGCAAATGAACTCATGGGTAGTACATGCCCATTCAAAAAGCCTAATTAAACTCTCGTCAATTTTTCTGTCAAATTCAGGGGTCACGCGTTTAATTTGAGAAAAAAGTAATATTAATTTCTTGCCGGTAACCTCGTGTTCTGAAAAGCGCGCACGTGCGCTTAACAGTTTTTCTATAAGCTCTGGAATAACGTCATCCCGTGGTATTACTTCAACACAAAACTTAATCAAATTGAACAAAATCATGTGTCCAAAATTATTTACACCAATTTCTCTAATTATTGCGCTTAAATTTCTTTGAATTATCTCTTGACAACCGACTATTCTACATCTTAACAATCGTAGTTGTGAAATGATGTCGCGGCGAAACTCTTCATGTTTAATAAGTTCAAAAAAATATGCAATGTTCTTGGTAGTAAGTTGCTTAAACAATAGTACTGCTTCAAATTTTAAGATTAGCTTTTCTTCAGGATCGTTTAGTATTGTATATAATACTTCATCATTATTAGTTGCATTATAAAGCCATGTAAATGCTGCCGATTTTATCTCTGTGTCCGAATTGCTATCAAATAGCAATTTTTGAGTTAAGTCTAGTAACTGTTGTGGATATAAACTAAATCGGTTTAATAGCAATAAATTATTACCAACATTTTGATTTTCTGTAATTTTGGTAAGTACGAGTGATATAAATATCTGCATTTCCGTTGTTGCTAATAGTTTGAATAAAGAATCAATGTCATCATTGCGTTCCTCCTCATCAGCGGAGTTTTGATATGTATAATTATTCAGAAATACTTCAAAGAGAGAAGTATGGCTTCTAATAAAATTACCCGCTTGAGCTGGAGAAATTTTAAGAATATTAGAGACGATTCGACTTGCTATAGAAATTCTGCCTACATTTGAATTCTTCGTAAGTTCTTTTAAAATATTGTCTAAATAGGTGGGATATTGTTGGATGAAGCGAAGAAAAGCATCCAATATGTCTTGAAATAATGATGTATCCTTAATAGAGTCGCACGTTGCATCGAAAATACAAGTTAAGATAACATCATCGATTTGAGTTATATTGGCTTTATATCTTAATAGGCCACTGGCTGCATAAAACCGCACTAATGTGTTATTAGTATGTGTGACGAGACCTTCAAAAAAAACACATATATTGTTTAGATCTTGCGGTGATGTCGGTTTTTTGAGCTTTGCTAGTCTATAGACATTGGCTTGCTGATCACCCTCATTAAATGATTTGAGCAATTTTTCAATACTTGTTGAACTTAAATATCCTAAATACGGACAATCGCCCACATACCGTCGCAGAAAATGTGGGGCTTGTCTCAGTGTGTTTTCAAACGTTCTATCTTCTTCTTCATCTTCTTCCGGATCAATTTCACTAAATGGACTTTTACTTTCAATTTTCATCCATTTGAGTGCATTCTGCACTGAAGAAGGCATCTCATTTTCTTTCAATAAATCATCATTCTGACTACTAGCCATCATTTCATCAAGACAGCGAATGTAATGATGTGCTTCATTAAATTCATTAATGGCGTGTGGTTCATCAAATAATAAAGTGAGGAGTTTCCTTGAAAGATCAGGATTTTTACTACATAAACCTGCAACGAATAGCCACATCATATTGAACATAGGATTAAATTTAAAATGCTTAAAAAATAACACTGCTTGTTGCATTGTGTTTGAATCAAAAAATAATTTTAACCAATGGAAACCGGCAAAGTACTCTTGAATGGTTCGATGTAAGAAATAAAAGTTTTCATTATCCTGAGTACATAATATACCAGGTACTAATACTTCAGTAATATGTTCATCTATATAGATACGAGGACAGCCGTAGACTTTTTCTATCACGCTGTCAAGCACATCTTTACTGATTAAAAATTCTCCTTGTGGAAGAGTTTGATATGCTAAAAGCTGATAGGTTTCTTCAACTTTTTTAAAATTTTGCTCTCGCGAAGCAGTACTTGGCAATGGCAAATTACCTTGTTCACGAGTATCAGATGCCCACCAAATCCGATCAAGAATATTCTCATACAGCCTCGTTATACTGGTAAGAGTAGGTGATATTTGTCCATTAACCCAAAGGGTACAAAACATGTCTAATATCAAAGGCACATGCATGATGTTATAAAAAGTTGGATAAGAATTAATATATTCAACAAGCTCTGTTTGGACATATGGATTTGGAACTAGCTGTTTGATTAATCTCATTACACTTTGGTACTGAAAACCTACAGCTTGGACAACAAGTTCAAAAAAGCCCTCAGGCAAGTTGGTGTAAGGTCTGGTTGTCACAAAAAAGCAATAACTCTTATCATTTAACAATTCTTGAAAAAATGTCTGATATTCTACAGGCATTTCATCATACCCATCTAGGATTATCAATATCTTTTTGTGTGGATGTTTTCCCAAAAAAGTTTCTATTTGAGCTTCTAAATGAGAACCTGCTAATTTACCAAAGTATTCTGCAGCAATCAGTGTTGCTAATTTGATGTTAGACATGTTTTTATAAAATGATTTTTTCAGGTTTCTCAAGTCAATTTTAAAAACAATATCGAATTGGGATGTCCATAATTTACCTAGAGCCCATTGATAACAAATAAATTGGCATAAGGTGGTTTTACCAATGCCTGCCTGCCCTACTAACAAAACTTTTCTTGTGGGCAAAGTAGATTCAAGATCATTAAAAAGGTCTACAACTGTAAATGGATTAGCGGTGTTGTCATTGTAGATTTCTTCATAGCCTTCATAAAATCCTGAGGGATCA
>CAYSGV010000153.1:0-7050 GCA_964430685.1 uncultured Gammaproteobacteria bacterium | reverse complement strand
TTGAATGGCAAAAAGGAGGACATGTCTTACTGTGCGTGCGCGCACAAGTTTGTGTGGTTTAAAAAATATGATAATAAAACGACATCCATCTTTTTCACTTTTTACGCTTGTACGCAACTGTTTGTTTCAACTCGATCCTGAATTGGCGCATAAAGTTACTTTAAATTTTCTGCGCACAACTATTCGCGGCCCACTACAGCATTATTTAGAAAAGCATATTCCACGTGCGCCGGTGTCGGTGATGGGTTTACAATTTCCAAATCCTGTTGGCTTAGCTGCTGGTTTTGATCAACATGGTACTTATTGTGATGCACTCTTGGCGTTAGGTTTTGGATTTATTGAAATTGGTGGTGTTACACCAAAAGCGCAAGAAGGTAATCCGCAACCGAGATTGTTTCGTTTGATTCCAGCGAATGCCATTATTAATCGCATGGGATTTCCGAACCAAGGTGTTGATTATGCTTGTGCGCAAATACAAAAATCATCGCATCGCGGCATATTGGGTGTGAATATAACGAAAAATAGAGAGACACCACTTGAACAAGCCATTGATGATTATGTTTATTGTATGCGTCGCGTTTTTAACCATGCAGATTATGTGACGGTAAATATTTCATCACCCAATACACCTGGATTAAGACAATTACAACAACCAGAACAACTTAGACAATTATTGCTAACACTTAAAAAAACACAAGCAGAGTTATATGAGCAACACGGTAAATATTTGCCAATAGCGGTAAAAATTGCGCCAGATTTAACAATGGAACAATTAAGGCAGCTCGCAGATGAGCTATTAGAACATAAAGTTGACGGCGTGATTGCAACCAATACAACTGTTTCCAGACCAAATGTGGAGGGGATACGTTACGCCGATGAAGCAGGTGGATTGAGTGGTCAGCCATTAAATGAAATCAGTACAGCTATTGTGGGGCAACTATACGAATTATTAGCAGACAACATTCCGATTATCGCTTGTGGTGGCATTATGTCAGCGATGGATGCATTAGAAAAATTTAAAGCAGGTGCACGTTTGGTACAAATATATACTGGGTTTGTTTATCGCGGACCGCATTTGATTCAAGAAATTGTCTCGGCTTACATACAAGAAATATTATCTTAATCTTTACACGAGCACAGTACTTTTTTCATTACTGCCCAGATAAATACTTTCACCGACCGAGGCGTCACCGCTAATTTCGGCTTGGCGTTTTTGTAAATAAGCATCTCTGACAAATATATATGGGTCGAGCGCTTGCTCAACGAATTGGTCGGCATCCAACAATTGAGCGCGGTCGCTGACGATACTGCCGCCATACAATTCATAACTGGCAGCTAAAGGATGTATGTATGGATAGACGGTCATCCCGATATTGACTGGAAAGCCTGCGAAGTCACGTAACGTACTCGGGCCTAAGAAAGGCACCACTAAATAAATTGACTCTTTAACACCCCAATGAGCGAGCGTTAGGCCAAAATCTTCATAATGTTTGGTTAAACCCATGTTTGATGCGACATCAAATAAGCCAAAAATACCTATAGTACTGTTAATACCCAAGCGCCACACATCAGACCACGCATTGTAAAGTTTAAATTGTAAGATTTCATTGGCCGTAGTTGGAATGTCTTGTAAGTTACTGAAAAAATTATTAACTGCTCTCAACACAAAGTTGGGCATGACGGTATGGTAAGCATAAGATACCGGCCGAATAACGGCTTTATCTACCATACGGTTAAAGGCAAATGATTTGCGGTTGATATTTTCGTAGGGATCTTGTGGATTTGTATTCGCTCCCTTGGTTGTTGCACAGCCAAGTAAAAAACATAAACAATAGAGCAGGCCTAAGCCCAATCGTAATTTTTTGATATTCATATTATTTTTTCGCACGTGTACGTCCCTTGCCATGCATGCAGCATCTGTTCGTAAATCTTATTAGATCTATCAGTTGATCGAGGTAGCGTCAAGGAACATGTATTGTACGCTGGTTTATAAAAAGTGAAAATAACTATTTTAAAGCTCCATTACCTTCACTTGCTCTGGTACAACTAAGGCAGCTTCGGTTTTTTCTCTAATATAATCAATGCTGACATCCGGTGCGCGCTCTAAGAGATAAAAGGCATGATTACGCAATTCGAGCACAGCCAAGTCAGTGACAACAAAGGAAATACAATTCGTGCCGGTTAGCGGCAGTGTGCATTCGCGTAGTATTTTGGACTCACCCTCTTTGTTGGTGTGTGCCATAGCCACGATAAAACGTTTAGCGCCAGCGACCAGGTCCATAGCACCACCCATGCCCTTCACGACTTTGCCGGGTATCATCCACGAGGCAATATTACCCTGTTGGTCGACTTCAAATGCGCCCAATACAGCTAAATCGATGTGTCCACCGCGAATCATGGCGAAACTATCAGCGGAAGAGAAATATGAAGCTCCAGCAACGGCAGTCACCGTTTCCTTGCCGGCGTTAATTAAGTCAGGGTCAATTTCAGTTGTCATAGGATAAGGGCCTATCCCCAACAATCCATTTTCGGACTGCAACATGACTTGCACCGTAGGTGGTATATAATTGGCCACAAGCGTTGGGATGCCTATCCCTAAATTCACGTAGTAGCCATCTTTGAGTTCTTGAGCAATGCGCTGTGCAATTTGGTCACGGGTGAGTGGCATGTGGGCTCCTAACAGTGCGACGTTCGATACGTTTTTCAAATTGTCCTTGAATGACTCGATCGACATAAATACCAGGTGTGTGAATTTGATCCGGATCGAGTGCGCCAACTTCAACAATTTCTTCCACTTCGGCAACAGTGATTTGTGCTGCAGTTGCCATCATCGGATTAAAATTTCGTGTGGTTTTTCGATAAATCAAATTTCCTGATTTATCTGCTTTCCATGCTTTAATTAAAGCAAAATCTGCATACAAGGCTTCTTCCAGTATATACATACGGCCATTAAATTCGCGCGTTTCTTTACCTTTAGCAACTGGCGTACCATAGCCTGTTGCTGTATAAAATGCGGGAATACCTGCACCACCGGCACGAATTTTTTCAGCTAATGTTCCTTGTGGAATAAGCTCTACAGCCAATTCGCCAGAAAGAGTGAGCTGTTCGAATAATGCGTTTTCGCCAACATAGGAGCTGATCATTTTGCGCACTTGCCGTGTTTCTAATAACCAACCTAAGCCAAATTGATCTACTCCCGCGTTATTTGAAATACAAGTTAATTGATTAATGGGTAGCGTGGAAAGATATTTAATTAATCCTTCGGGGATTCCGCACAAACCAAAACCACCAACCATCAACGTCATGCCATTTGTTAAACCAGCAAAAGCTTCGCTGTATTGGGTGATTACTTTGTTAAAACCACTCATGCTTTTTCCTTCATTAGATTTTCAATGCTTGTGCAACTTTAGAACTTGACGGACGATTCACATAATTACAAATATAATTGCCCGCTTGAATAAGTTTTGTCAAATCGATGCCGGTTTTAATACCAAGCCCTTGTAGTAAATAAACAACATCTTCAGTTGCCACATTTCCAGTAGCACCACGTGCATATGGACAACCACCTAAACCCGCAACTGACGCATCAAATATTTGTACACCTAAACGTAAGCTGGCATAAATATTTGCCAAGGCTTGTCCATAAGTATCATGACAATGAAGGGCAATATGATGCATAGGAATATGTTTGTTGACGTGATGAATAAGTGCTTCGATTTGGTTCGGCGTTCCAACACCGGTTGTATCACCAAGTGAAATTTCATCACAACCTAGTTTATAGAGTTGGTGGGCAACATGTGCGACATGCTTGGGTTCAATGCCACCTTCATAAGGGCAAGCAATCGCACAAGATAAGTAACCACGCACCAATATATTTTGTTGTTTGGCAGCTTCTATAATGGGTTTAAATCGAGCAAAGCTTTCAGCAATCGAGCAATTGATATTTTTTTGGCAAAAGGTTTCGGATGCGGCAGTAAAAACAGCAATATGTTTACAGCCGGTGATCACTGCCGTTTCAAAGCCCGTTTGATTCGGTACCAATGCAGAAAAATCAACGCCTGCTGTCCATTCTGCACCTTCAGTTAATTCTTGCATCACTTCGCGATGGTCAGCTAATTGTGGCACCCATTTTGGAGAAACAAAACTAGTTGCTTCAATATGTTGCAAGCCACTGGCGACCAGTTGTTGCATAAAAGCGATTTTGACGCGTGTAGGTACACTGATTGCTTCATTTTGTAAGCCATCACGTGGGCCTACCTCAACAATTTTCACTTCTTTGGGTAAATGTAAATGGTGTACCACTTAGCCTCCTTCATCCTCTATAGCCAGTTCAACAACATCGGCACCTTCAGTAACCGTATCACCTACATTAAAGTAGATGTTTTTAACGGATCCCGCAAAGGGTGCAGTAATGGCATGTTCCATTTTCATTGCTTCGATTAAAACCAGTGGATGACCACGCGAAACTTTTGCGCCCACTTTAGTTTGTACCGCTACAACAGTGCCAGTCATCGGGGCATGTAAATGCCCGTGTTGCGCAACACCTTGTTGCTTTAGCTTATCTTGCCCATTGCTTACCTCAACATAATCTTGACCGACGATTACAAAGAAACGGTTTTTGATTAAAGCTACGGTCGCTTGATAAATTTCTGCATTTAAAGAAAGCGTTAAGTTTTCTAAATAAACATGCTGCAAAGGGTTAGTCATTTCGCTATTTGTTTGTAATAAATTAAGATTAAATTGTTCATTATCAATTTTTAATGTGTAAGTCGTTTGTGACGTTGCTAGCTCAGTATTGATTAAATGTACAAAATATCGTTGTTGATTAATTTGTAAAACAGTATGGAATTCATTGGCGGCATTCATTCTAAAACCGCTACAGTTCTGCCACAGATTTTGTTGCGCATTGAAATGATGTGCAAATAGAGAGAGATTTTTATTAATAAACACTGCAGCAATGGCTGCAATTGGTCGCATGTCTTTTTGTGCAACCGATAACAATTCTTGTTCATGTTCTTTGATAAATAAGGTATGAACTGAACTTTTATTTTGTTGTGTTAAGTCTGTTTGCATGAATGGATGGGCGATGAGTTGTAGTAAAAATGCTAAATTATTTTTAATGCCAATCAGTTTAATTTCACGCAAGGCTGCTTGCAATCGCCAGAGTGCTTGAGTTCGATCTTTTCCATGCACAATTAATTTTGCGAGCATTGGGTCGTAATAAGCGGTAACGCTATCACCTGTTTGAATGCCAGTATCCATGCGCAACCATTCGGTTCGTAATGGATAAGAAAAATAAAGTATTTTTCCGGATGCGGGTAGAAAATCTTGTTGTGGATCTTCAGCATATATGCGTGCTTCAAAAGCATGTCCAGTTTTTTGAATCGCCGCATTGGTGCACGGCAGTGGATAACCACTGGCAATGGATAGTTGCCAAGCGACTAAATCTAAACCGGTAATCATTTCTGTTACGGGATGTTCCACTTGTAAACGGGTATTCATTTCCAGAAAATAATATTGTTCCGAATCATCGACTAAAAATTCAATCGTACCTGCACCTACATAATGAATTGCTTTCGCTGCACGGATGGCACAGTCGTATAAATGTTCACGTACGTTTACCGATAAATTTGCGGCTGGGGCCTCTTCAATAATTTTTTGATGACGACGTTGTAGTGAACAATCTCGTTCAAATAAATGGACCACCTGGCCTGCATGATCGGCAAATATTTGTACTTCAATATGACGTGCCTTCGGTAAATATTTTTCGATAATCAGTTGATCATCTTTAAAGCTAGATTTAGCTTCGCGTTTAGCACTCACGAGTGCCTGCTCAAATTCTACTGCAGCAGTTACAATGCGCATCCCTTTACCGCCACCGCCCGCAGCTGGTTTAAGTAAAATGGGGAAACCAATTTTTTTTGCTTCTTCTAAAAGGGTAGTGGGTGATTGATCCGTACCATGATAACCAGGAACCATTGGAATGTTGGCTTTGCGCATTTCGTCCTTGGCGGCATTTTTTAAGCCCATTAAGCGAATGGCATCTGCGGGTGGACCAATAAAAATAATGCCCGTTTGCGCACAGCGCTGCGCAAATTCAGCATTTTCAGCCAGAAACCCATACCCTGGATGAATGGCATCGACTCCTGCTTCAATGGCAATATTGATGATACGGTCAATATTTAAATAGCTTTCTTGGCTTGCTGCTGGACCAAGATAGTAGGCACTGTCTGCTTGCTTAACATGCAGCGCTTCTTTATCAACGGCAGAATAAACAGCAACCCCATGAATACCATAGGCTTGCACCGTGCGCAAAATTCGACAAGCAATTTCACCACGATTCGCGATCAAAACTTTACGAAAATTTACCGGTAATTGTTGTGGCATGCTGCATTCCCTTTGCATTAACCTAATATACCCCTCTAGCTCATGCATGCTAAGTGATTTTGCTGCGTAAAATCAAGTAGAGTATAGCCTCTTGTGGCCAATAAAAAAGTCTTTGCAAGTGTATGATTCTCTCGCTTTATCGTAGCATGGACTAATGAACTCATAGAGTGTCCGCGAAATGCATATTTATAAATCGGACATTTTAGAACACAGCCAACTGAAACTCCCACAAAACATTGATGCGTCAACATACCAAATGTTATTTAAGGGAATTGTATTGGATTTTGTGAATAGCATCTGTACGCAATTTACTGACTAGTCAAGCTATGTAAAAGTGGGTAATGTAATAAAAAATACGATCTAATTTAGATTAGTATATTTTCTAAAGCCATAGGTATCAAATAAAAGGACTGTTTTAGTGAAAAAAGCTATAAATAACCAAGTTGCAATTTATCAATCAGAGAATGGCGCGCTTCAGCTAAAAAAGGATTTGAAACACGAAACGATATGGGCCAGTTTGAATCAAATAGCTGAGCTTTTTGACACAGATAAATCTGGTATTTCTCGGCATATCAATAACATCTATAAACTCAATGAATTATCACGTAAGGCAACTGTTGCAAAATTTGCAACAGTTCAAAAAGAAGGTGAAAGAGAAATAAC
>CAYSGV010000152.1:0-7078 GCA_964430685.1 uncultured Gammaproteobacteria bacterium | reverse complement strand
TGTCGTGGTTCTTTTTTCTCAACATCTTTTTCAATTGTTGTTGGTTTCTGTACGGCAGGGGAGGGTGCAAATAAGTCGTTCATCAATTGATTCAAACATTCAACGGCATATTGATTGATCTGTTTAAACTCTTCTTCTGCGGGCAGGTTTTGATCAGTAACCGGTGATAAACCACAAGCTTTTATTAATTGGTGCTTTCTTGTTAAAAAGATAAGATGTTTGATTGCTATTTTAGGCGCCACTTCTTTATTGAAATTATAGTGATGCTTTGCAAAGAGCCTAATTAATTGATAATCAAGCTCATGTAATTCAGTGCGCAGCAATTCAGCTGCTAAGAACTCATCTATAGAAACCATTTGTTGTGGTTTTATTGTCTTGGGTAATATACGAGGCAGCTGTATACGATGTACCGTAAGTGTTTTATCTTGAGCTACGATATCTTGAATATCATTAGGGATGGGTTTTTCCTCTGCTATGGTTTCTGTTTGAAGCTGATGATTCGCATTAGCTCCTTGCTCAAGTAATAATTGCATAATGTAAATTATTTCTTGTGCCTTAATGTAATTTTCGCTTGCCATTGCTTTTCTGAAATTTACAGAGGCTAATAGGAGTGGTGTTACACCGTGTCTACTCGCAATATTGGCGTTAGCAGAATGTTGTGTTAATAACTTTACTGCAAAACCGTAGTTTTCCTTATGTAACGCAGTATATAAAGGCGTTGTTCTTTTGTTATCGGTTGCATTGACGTCTGCGCCGTTTGCAATAAGATCAGGTATGAATTCTACTAGATTATGTTCTGCACATATATGCAATGCAGTAGTACCATCATCATTTCGGACATTCGCTAAAACATTTCGTGCAACCAGTGCCTTAAAAATCGTTGTATTTTTTGCACAACAGACAGCTAATAATAATGGTAATCTACCCGTCGCAAGTGTAGCAATGAAATTAACATTTGCTCCACATTCTATAAGCTCTAATGCTGCATCTGTTCTGTCGCCTACTGCTGCGGCAAAAAGGGCGGTGTAACCCTGCTCGTTGATTTCATCTACAGGCAAGCCAGCGTTGTTAACAAGAAGCGTAATCATGCCTGGTTTATATCTTGCAACTTGCGAAATAATAAGAGGTTGACCAGCGTATAATTTTTCACGCTTCATATAAGTATAGGCTGCTGCTCTAAATCTTAAATAGTTTGCACAGTAATATAAAAAATCACTTGGGTAGGCACTTGATAATTCCTTTAGTCCTAGAAGCGCTTTTTCTAGATTACCATTACCATAATCATCTTTGAATTCTGCGGCGAGTCTTAGAATTTCGTCACATTGTGCTCTGCTGAATTTACATGCTTTTTGAATCAGTTTTTTAAGTTCTGACCAAGGCAGTTGACTAAAATTAGCCCTTAGAAGTGCTGCGAAAAAAAGCAGGTGTTTTTTTGTGACGGGTGTTTTGATGGTGCGGACTTCTAGGGGGCGCTGCATAGTTACCTCAATCTTTTAGTTATGTCATACGTATTATAATTATTTCTTGATAAGTTGTATATTGCCTGGCATAGGTTGATATCCTACCACGTCATTCCCGGACGAAGGCTGCAAGATAATTGTGAAAAAATTATTAAATCACAACAGCCGTAGATCCGGGAATCCAGATAATATTTGTCTTACGTAGATAAATATCATCTTCGTAAGCAGTTAACCCTGGATTCCCGGATCTGCGGCCGCGTAAGTGCAATTTTCTTTTTAACATAAGAAAACGGCCTACGTCCGGGAATGACGTAGATAAAAGGTATATGCACGATGGAAAAATTTATGCTGGCTATATGGTGGGCACGGAGCTAGAGCTCCTTTGCCCACCCTATCTCGCAGAGATTTTTTTCACATCTAGCTATTGAACGATTGCATTCACAATGACACAAAAACACAAAATTGTGCTACTACCGCAATTTTAAGGTTGCTAATCCACACAATACTAAAATAACAGTAATGATCCAAAAACGCACGATAACACGTGGTTCCGGCCAGCCTTTTAATTCAAAATGATGGTGTAGCGGTGCCATTCTAAAAATGCGTTTACCATAGAGTTTAAACGATGCAACTTGCATGATGACGGATAATGTTTCGACAACAAATATGCCACCCATTAAAAAGAGCACAAGTTCTTGGCGCACTAATACAGCTACAGTTCCTAAAGCGGCACCTAAACCAAGCGCGCCCACATCCCCCATGAATACTTGTGCGGGATAAGTGTTAAACCATAAAAAGCCTAAACCCGCACCCACAATGGCGCCACAAAAAACGGCTAATTCACCGACACCAGGCACATAGGGAATTCCTAAATATTGTGCGAATACACTATGGCCAGTAACATAAGCAAAAATACCTAAAGCACCGCCAACCAGTACGGTGGGCAGGATTGCTAATCCATCTAAACCATCAGTTAAATTTACTGCATTGCTGGTGCCAACAATTACAAAATAAGTTAACAGTACAAATCCTATTCCAAGCGGGATATGAATATTTTTAAAGAAAGGCACGAATAATGATGTTTCCGTGGGTGTTTGTGCGGTCATGTAGATAAGAATAGCGCAAACAATGGCTACAACGGATTGCCAAAGATATTTCCAACGCGCAGGTAAACCTTTACTATTTTTTTGTACCAGTTTGCGATAATCATCAACCCAGCCTATTAAGCCAAATGCATTGGTTGCGATTAATGCAAACAACACAAAACGATTATTGAGATTACTCCATAATAATGTGCTAATGGTGATGGCAATTAAGATTAATGCACCACCCATGGTTGGTGTGCCTGCTTTACTTAAATGCGTTTGGGGCCCATCGTCGCGCACATGTTGTCCCACTTGATAAGCAGAAAGACGCCGAATCATGGTTGGTCCGACCACAAATGCAATCGCTAGGGCAGTAAGAATGCCGAGAATGGCACGCAAAGTGATATATTGGAATACATTGAAGAAATGATAATATTGACTTAAGTACGCACTAAACCAAACTAACATAGTTCTATCCCTTTTATTTGTTAACTAAACTTATTTTGTAAAGCTTCCTGAACCACTTCTATGTCACTAAATGGAAATTCGCTGGTGCCAATGACTTGATAATTTTCATGTCCTTTACCAGCTATGACAATAATATCTTCACTACTTGCTTTAGCGATTGTGTTTTCTATTGCGATGCGACGGTTGGGTTCGATTGTAACCTTATTGTGATGCGCAATTCCTTTTAATATATCATTGATAATGGTCATTGACGATTCACGTCGTGGATTATCATCGGTTAGTATAATTTGATCACTATATTGATCGGATATGGCACCCATCATCGGTCGTTTCCCCGCATCACGTTCACCACCACAACCAACCACACACCATAATGTTCCCTGACAATATTGGCGTACCGTCATTAATACTTGTGTTAATGCATCCGGTTTATGCGCATAATCAACGATGACTAATGGTTTGTCGCCACCACCAAAGCGTTGCATGCGGCCTGGAACTTGCGGTAAATCATGTAAGGCTTCTAGTATATCTTTTAATTCCCAGCCGAGATCGCCAAGTAGTGCAATAATGCCTAATAAATTACTTAAATTAAATTTACCAAAAAGTGGTGCAATAAGTTGACCTTTGCCCCAAGGTGTTTGGATTTTTGCTTTGATGCCATGATTGTTTAATTCAATATCTGTTGCACGAATCATTTGCAATTGATCAACATCCAGACTTTTATCAGTAATGGTATAAGCATAGCGATGAAGCTTTTTGGGTAATAGTTGTATGAGCTGTGCGCCAAATGGATCATCAATATTGACAATCGCACCAATTAAACTTTCAAATTCAAATAATTTCTTTTTTGCTTGTTGGTAATGCTCAATGTTTGGATGATAATCTAAATGATCGCGTGTTAAATTGGTAAACAACGCGTATTTAAAATGAACGCCATTTAAACGCTTTTGATCTAATCCATGTGATGATGCTTCCATCGAAACGTAGTGACGACCTTCATTTTTAAAATCATGTAGTAATTTTTGCAATGTCAGTGCATCGGGGGTGGTATTGTGTAGTGGAATAATGGAGTCTTTACCGCTAAAGCCCAATGTGCCAATTAAACCACAATTTTGTCCGCTTGATTTTAAAATTTCGGCTAGTAAAAAACTAGTTGATGTTTTGCCACTGGTGCCGGTTACGCCAATCACAGTTAGATCGTGTGATGGATCACCATAAAACCGGCTGGCAATTGCGCCAATTTTTTCTTGTAATGCTGTAAGAGGGATTGCGCGTTGTCGCTGTGTTGCTGTTAATTGTTCAATATATTCACATGCGGGGTAGGGCTCATATATTACACAGCTTGCACCACGCTCGAGGGCTTGTGCAATATATTGTCTGCCATCGTGTTCTTTACCGGGTAGGGCGAAAAATAATTCACCTGCAACAATCATGCGGCTATTTAATTGTAAGCCAGTAATCTCTGGATTAAATTCAGAGTTTATTTGTATAAAACCGGCTAACAACTCATGTAGTTTCATCACTTGTTTCCACATTAGATTCATACTTATCAGGTGCAATATTCAAAATGCGCAAGCTGCCATCCATAATTTTAGCAAATACGGGCGCGGCAATTTCACCACCATAATATTTACCGTTACGCGGTTCTTTGATGATAACCACAATGACTAAGCGTGGTGCACTAACGGGTGCAAAACCAACAAATAACGCATGGTGTGCGCTTTTATCATAGCCTTGTTCACCCACAACGCGCGCTGTACCTGTTTTACCTGCAACACGATAACCTGGAATTTGTGCGGAACGGCCAGTTCCTTTAGATACAACATTTTCTAACATTTCAGTTATTTCATCAGCAGATTGTGTGTTAATCACATGTTCGCTTTGGGGGGGGGCTTTTAATTTTACCAATGAAACGGGTAAACGATCACCATGATTGGCAATGGTTGCGTAGGCGCGTGCCAATTGTATCGGTGTAACGGCTAAACCATAACCAAATGAAAGGGTAGCAAGCGTAAACGGAGACCAAATTGGACGTGCTTTGAGCATGCCCATGCTTTCACCGGGAAAATGGCTACCGGTCACATGACCCAAACCGAGACGATCCAGTAATTGATAAAGACTGTCTTTTTTAGGAATGGCTAAAGTTAGTTTTGTTACACCAATATTACTGGAGCGTTCTAATATACCGCTTAAACTTAACACGCCTTCATTGTGTAAGTCGCGAACCAGTTTACCAGAAACTTGCATCGTGCCAGGTTTGGTATCAATTAAATCATTCGGTTTAAATTGCCCACTTTCTAATGCATTTAACACACTGAATGGTTTGGCGGTGGAAGCGGGTTCAAAAAGATCAACAATACCTTGATTACGATAACTTAAATCATCTCTAAGCCCACGACGATTAGGGTTATAAGAAGGTTGATTCACTAAAGCTAGTACTTCACCAGTCTTCGGATCTAAAATAATTACACTACCTGCGCGTGCTTGATATTGATTAATTGCTTCTTTTAAAGTTTGATAGGCAAAATATTGCAATCGTCTGTCAATGCTTAATGCTAATTGCCGTCCAGCTTTGGGTGCTTTGATTTGTGCCACTTCAGCAATGGTATCACCAAGTAAATTCTTGATGACACGTTTTTGTCCAGCGGCGCCACTCAACCAATCATCATGAGCAAGTTCCATACCTTCCAAACCGTGATCATCGATATTCGTAAAACCAACTATTTGTGCTGTTGTTTCACCTTCCGGATAAAAACGACGATATTCACGTGAGAGGGAGAGACCTTTTAAATTCATTTCTTTTATTTGATCAGCCAAATCAGGCGGTACATGACGTTTTAAATAAACAAATTCACGATTGAGTTTTTGTGCTTGCTTAATTTCCTGTGGCGTACTGGTTAATAACGATGCCAGTGTTTCTATTTCTTGTGGATTCGGTGCAAACTGGCGCGGATTAATCCATACGGCATAAACGGGGGTGCTGATAGCGAGAGGGTAACCAAAACGGTCGGTAATCATGCCACGGTAAGCTGGGATTTCAACGGTGCGTAAGGTTCGTGCATCGCCTTGTTGCTGCAGAAAACTACGGTCAATAACACTTAAGCTAATTACGCGAATAACCAAAATTACAACAAAGAGCGTAAGTATCCCAAGCACACAAACCAATCGCCAGGGATAGCTTACGGGGGTACTAAACCTATTCACATTTTTACCATAATCATTTTATCAGGGGGTGGAACTTCCATACCCATTTTTTCTTGGGCAACTTTTTGAATAAGTGCTTGGGTACTCCAAGTACTTTGTTCAAGTAGTAGTTGACTCCATTCAGTTTGTAATTCGTCGCGTTGGTGCTGTGCGATTTGTAAATCACTTACCGAACGGCGATTGAGGTCCTTTACGTATACTACACTTAGTGCCGATGCTAACACAGCAACGGATAAAGACAAAGCCAGTCGTACACGTAACGACCGTAAAATTTCAATTAAACTACGAGTTGTCCATTGTTCATGGGTTAAAACATACGCTGCAGCATTCATGCTATTTTCTCCGCTATTCTCATCGTTGCACTACGAGCACGCGGATTTTGTTTTATTTCCGCATACCCAGGTTTTTGGGGTTTGCCTAGTTGTCGAAAAGACAACGGTACTTCTGTTTGTATCACTACAAACTTCGAGAGTTGGTCAATGGTTTTTTTTGGATGGATAAAATTTTTGACCAACCGATCTTCAAGAGAATGGAAACTAATTACGACCAATCGTCCACCAATCTTTAGGGCACGACTCGCTTGGTTTAAGATTTGGCGTAATTGTTCCAATTCTTGATTAATTAAAATCCGGATTGCTTGAAAACTGCGCGTTGCCGGATGTTTTTTTTCCGTGCGCGGCACCGTTTGCTCAATTAAATCTGCTAAAGCTTTAGTGGTGTTGATTGGGTTTTGTTTCCGCATATTCACAATTGCTTGTGTAATTCGGTGGGCAAAACGTTCTTCACCATATTCACGCAATACAAATTCAATTTCTTGGGCCTTGGCTGAGTTTATCCACGTTGCCGCGGTGATCCCTTGAC
>CAYSGV010000151.1:0-7096 GCA_964430685.1 uncultured Gammaproteobacteria bacterium | reverse complement strand
ACCTTGTCCAAGGTACCCCCACCGATTGCGTCCATTTGGCAACTAGTGGTTTACTGCCCGAACTACCTGATATGGTGGTTGCAGGAATTAATGATGGCGCTAATCTAGGTGATGATATCTTTTATTCTGGTACAGTCGCAGCGGCAATGGAAGGTCGGTTTATGGGTTACCCTTCTGTTGCAGTTTCGCTTGCTGGACCTGGAAAGAAAAAGCATTTCACCACAGCTGCTTTGGTAACCAAGTTAATCATTGAACAAATTAGAACAAATGCGTTACCGGAACACACCATCCTCAATGTAAATATTCCTGATTTACCTTATGAAGAATTAAATGGCTTTGCCTTAACACGCTTAGGCACACGCCACCGCGCCGAAAATTGTGTGTTGTCTCAAGATCCACGCGGGAATGATATTTATTGGATTGGCCCGCCTGGTCTAGAACAAGATGCAGGACCTGGCACAGATTTCCATGCAATCAGTGAGAAAAAGGTTTCCATTACGCCAGTGATGTTAGATTTAACACATTATAAAAGTTTTACGCAATTAACTGAATGGGTTGACACTTTAGCCAAAACGAACACCAAAAAGTAATTTATGCAAATTAAAAAGAACGTTTTATTGTTGTTGGTCTTATTAACGCTTGTTGGTTGTAACTACCACCAGAATGCCTCTGTTGTTGAAGGTTGGAAGCAACCCAGCTCCATACAAGGGCACCATCGCGTTGCAGCAGGTGAAACACTTATTTCCATCGCTTGGATCTATGGTCTTGATTACCGCGTTTTAGCTGAAAGCAACTGTTTAACAAAACCCTATCATCTGCACGTCGGTGATGAAATTTACTTGGCTGAAAAAAAACCCTGTGCCAAACAATATCGTTCTGCATCAAACTCCGCACGTCCATTAGCAAAACGTTCAGCAATCGATAAAACGGAACAAAAAACAAAAACATACAATCGTACTGAAAATAGTCATGATGCTTGGATATGGCCAGTACGTGGCCCCTTGCTGAGTCGATTCTCAAAAACCCAGTTCGGTCAAAATGGTATTGATATTGGCGGTGCATTAAATACACCCATCGTTGCAGCCCGCAGTGGGGAAGTTGTTTACTGTGGTGATAGTTTAAAGAGCTATGGCAAATTGATCATTATTCGTCATGATAGTGGTGATTTAAGTGCTTATGCGCATAACAGTATCATAATGGTTAAAGAAGGAATGACAGTCAAAGCAGGGCAAACCATTGCAGCAATGGGTTATAGCGGCACAAACCAAGTTAAATTACACTTTGAAATTCGCCGTAACGGAAAACCCGTTGATCCACTTATTTATTTACCCAAAGCTAGCACATAATTGGCTTAAAAATTCCAACTAGTTTAAAAGAATGCAAAATCTGATCTCCATTTTGGATTTTTTATAATTGTTTCACAAAGTATATATAAATTTTTCAAGTAAAATGAACAATTAACTCTAGACGTACAGCCCTAATCATGGTACATATCCATCTCCATGGATGGTACATATTCGAAAACAACATAAATCTACGGTATGTTGTGCAACATCTTGATTTAAATAACATAAATTTTACCCTAGTCATCTGACAGTGACGTGGTAAACTTTTGCTATGCTGTGTGAAACATTTTGTGATAAACAAGAACTTCACAAAATGCCAATATTAGAATTATGGTTGAGGGACCAACCATTATCAAAGAGGAATATGATGACTACGGAATGGGAAGATGAAGAACATCAGCCGGAACCTGCGGTTTTTAGTGAACCAGGACCCAATGCGGATGATTTAGATGACGAAGAGACTGAGTTACCGGATTTAGATGACAATCTCGAACCGGATGATCAAGCACTTTCCAAAACTGAGCTTGAACTTCAAGATGATCTAGAAGAAGTGCAGGTACCTGTACGTCGTTTTCCAAATGAAAGCAGCAAATTTAAAGATCCTACGCAAATGTATTTAAGCGAAATTGGTTTTTCGCCGCTGTTAACTCCCGAAGAAGAAGTAAAATATGCTCGTCTCGCACTAAAAGGGAATAATGAAGGGCGCCGCCGCATGATTGAAAGCAATCTGCGCTTGGTAGTCAAAATTGCACGTCGCTATATTAACCGTGGGCTGGCTCTGCTCGATTTAATTGAGGAAGGAAATTTAGGGCTCATTCGCGCGGTAGAAAAATTTGATCCTGAACGTGGTTTTCGTTTTTCAACTTACGCAACATGGTGGATTCGTCAAACCATTGAGCGTGCGATTATGAACCAAACACGTACCGTTCGTTTACCTATTCACGTGGTAAAAGAATTAAATGTTTGTTTGCGCAAAGCACGTAAATTGAGTCAAGAACAAGATCATGAACCAACCATCGAAGAAATCGCCGCAAAAGTAGATAAACCGGTTGAAGATGTGAAACGCTTACTAAGCTTGAATGAACGCGTGACATCAGTCGATATTCCTATTGGTAAAGATGCTGACAAAAGTCTGCTTGATACGATTGCTGATGAAAATAATGTTGATCCCGCGCAAGCACTGCAAGATGCCAACTTAAGTATCACCATCGAACGTTGGCTGCAAGAACTTCCGGAAAAACAACGTGAAGTTATTGCTCGGCGTTTTGGTCTCCAAGGCTATGAGCGCGCCACACTGGAAGAAGTGGGAGAAGAAATCGGATTAACGCGTGAACGCGTGCGCCAAATCCAAGTTGAAGCGTTGAAACGTTTACGTGAAATTATGGAAGCACATGGTTTATCGAGCGACGAGATCTTTCGCGAGCAATAGTACAAAACGAGCTAATATCCTTATTAGCTCGTCTTCAAAATTTCCAACAATGAGCGCGCATGCAGATCATCACGACTTACCGTACCTAATTGCTTGCTGATTTGCAGTAGCGAAAACGCGCCACAAATCGTTTGCTGTTGCGTCTCTTCATTTATAGAGATTACAAGCGCATAGTGTTGATGTTTTGACCGTAATGTTGATTTAATATGACCTACTTTTGCATTTTTTAACTCATCAATATTTAACACTAAAATATGTTCTCTAGGCATCATGAGCAAATTCACTGGGATATCACTGCGGCGTATTTGTCGAATTTGGCTAATCCGAATGGGTTTATCGCCCATCAAATCTTCTTTACTGATTATACCCAGTAAAAGCTTATTTTGGTCGACCACAAAAAGTAAACGCGATTGTGCAGTGGCGAGTTGCATTTCTGCTTCGGTTAAAGTGGCATCTGTGTTGATCAATATAGGTGCGTCAACGCTAAAATCTGCCATCACCCAGCTCGCGGGATCATCTAGATGTACTACTTTAGGTGGCTCATAGGGATGCGCGAAGGTGGCAGTAGGGTGTAGGACAGTAGTAGGTAATGTTTCGTAGGCTGTATGCATAGTGGCTGCCTCGTCGATCTGGATTTCGTTATTCTCATATTTAAGTCTAGTATGGATTTTGGATGTGAGTGATAGGTATAGGTTGTTTATTCTTTGATGCAATGGCTCGTTAGGTGGTAGATGGGTGGGTGATTTTCGTAGCATAGATTACTCTTTTCCTGTCATTGCGAGGGCGTCTACCAAAGCTACCTTTTTACACAATAATCCAAGCCGCCCGTGGCAATCCCCAGCTAGAAGTACTATTCAGGAGATTGCCACGGGCGGCATAGATTTCGTGTAATTCTAGTTCACTAGCAGAACTCCCTCGCAAAGACTGGGAAATACGAATAAGTCTTCACATCCCCCTTGAAAATCAGCTCACCTGGCCTTATGTTATGCACCAGGCTAGTAATACTAAAACGATAGGAGTAGACGAACATGACAGAAACGTTAACTTTTGAAACAGAAGTTAACCAGTTACTTAAATTGGTAATTAATTCTCTGTACAGCAATAAAGAAATTTTCTTACGCGAACTGGTATCCAATGCCTCTGATGCTCTTGAAAAACTGCGTACCTGGTCAATCACACAGCCAGAATTATTAGAAGACGATCCCAAATTAAAAATATTCATTAAAACTGATGCTGCCAAACAGACCGTTACCATCATTGATAATGGCATTGGCATGAATCGACAAGACGCAATTGACCATTTGGGCACAATTGCTAAATCAGGAACACGCGAGTTTTTGCAAAGCTTTAACGAACAGCAACTCAAAGATAATAAACTAATTGGTCAATTCGGTGTTGGTTTTTATTCTGCATTTATTGTTGCCGATAAAGTAACCGTTGAAAGCCGCAAAGCTGGTGAAAAAGCTTCTGAAGGTGTACGTTGGGAATCAACTGGGGCCGCCGAATTTACGATTGATACCATCAATAAACCAGAACGTGGTACAAAAATTATTTTACATTTGAAGAAAGATGAAAAAGAATTCCTTGAAGATATTCGCTTGCGCAATATTATCACCAAATATTCTGATCATATTGAATATCCAATAATGATGGAAAAAATGAGTTTTGCACCTGCTGATGAAAAAGATAAAGAAAATCCAGACTATAAACCAGCAGAAATCGTTGAAGAAGAAGTGGTCAATCGTGCCACTGCACTGTGGACATTATCCAAAAACGAAATCAAAGCAGAAGATTATAATGAACTCTACAAACACATAGGCCATGATTTTGAAGATCCACTTGCTTACATCCATAAGAAAGTAGAAGGTAAACAAGAATTCACTTTATTATTGTTTATCCCAAAACGAGCACCGTTTGATCTTTTTCAGCGCGACTATCAGCATGGCATTAAACTCTATGTGAAACGTGTATTTATTATGGATCAGGCTGATCAGTTCCTACCCAATTATTTACGCTTCATTAAAGGTATAGTCGATTCCAACGATTTACCCTTAAACATTTCCAGAGAAATTTTGCAGCACAATCGATTAGTCACCAACATCAAACAAAGTTGTGTTAAATATGTCTTATCGATGTTAGAAAGTATGGCTGAGAATGAGCCGGACAAATATGCAACCTTTTGGCAACAATTTGGCACCGTGCTAAAAGAAGGTCCTGCGGAAGATTTTCAAAATAAAGAACAAATCGCTAAATTGTTGCGTTTTGCAAGCACTCATAATACCGATGGCACGCAAAATGTTACATTAGGTGATTATGTTAAACGCATGAAAGAAAATCAAAATAAAATTTATTATATTACGGGTGAAAGTTATGCGGCTGCTAAAAATAGCCCGCATTTAGAAATTTTCCGTAAGAAAGGTATTGAAGTACTTATTTTATCAGACCGAGTGGATGAATGGTTGGTTTCACATCTAAGTGAATTTGATGGCAAACAATTACAATCTGTTGCACGTGGTTCGCTTGATTTAGGTGAAGAAGAAGAAACTGTTAAAGAAAAGCAAGAAGCTTTAAATAAAGAACACCATGATTTACTTGAAAATGTACAGAAAGTGTTAAAAGATAAAGTCAAAGAAGTGCGCATGTCACAGCGTTTAACCGATTCGCCAGCTTGTTTGGTTGCTGATGAACACGATATGAGTGAACAGCTCAAGCGTATATTAGCTGCTGCCGGTCAAGATGTAAGTCAGGTTAAACCCATATTAGAATTAAACCCTGATCACAGCTTAACGATGAAACTTAAAGTGCTACCGCATGAAGAGAATCGTTTCCAAGATTTAGCTTTATTCCTCTATGAGCAATCGTTATTGGCGGAAGGTGGGCACTTGGAGGATCCAGCTGCATTTGTTCGTAGGGTAAACCATTTTATTCTCGACCGAGTAGTGTAGAGAGGAGGAGTAGCGGTTTGGGGTTAATTTGTATTGAAGCAATGGCTCGTCGCCCTGAAGGGCTCCTGCGCTTTATTTGCTCCAAAGATAAAACTCTAACCCACTCTGGATAGTTGTAATGGGGTTGTATCATTTAGTCTCATTCTTCGTATCGCGGACTAAGGAGCTAACGTTCCTTAGTCCGCGAATTGAACAGAACAGAATGACGAGCTCCGAGCAACAACATCTTAGCAACGATTTAAGAAACCATGGTCCCAAAAGATGGGAACGATTAAAACTTGTTGCGAAAAATGGTGATTTAACTAAAATAAGCCCTGGGAATACAAAAGTAGGTGTATCACTTAAAGATAAGGATTTAACATGGTTGATGGTATTAATTTCTTAGCGGCATTTGTTGCTGCTATACTTTCCTTTGCATTGGGCGCAGCCTGGTACTCCCCAAGAGTATTTGGCAATGTTTGGGCAAGAGAATCAGGCGTTGGAACTGAAATGAGCAAAAAAGGTCATCGTCCAATGGCTTATGTTATTTCATTTTTACTTACCTTTATTGCGGCGACTTTCCTCGTCTTATCATTAGGACCACAACCTAGACTTGGCTTTGCGCTTACCGCAGCATTGACCGTAGGTATTGCTTGGATTGCTACCTCTTTTGGCAGCAATTATTTATTTTCTGGACGCAGTCTAAAACTATTTTTTATAGATGCTGGCTATTACGTCTGCCAATTTTTAATCTTTGGTATTATCTTTGGCGTTTGGCACCAATACTAATCTGAAAAGATAATCAATTCGTTGTAGCGCGGACTTAGGAGCTAACGCTCTTAAGTTCGCCGGCACGCTACGCTTTGTTCGCGCTACGAAAGAACTTATTGCTAGCATGGTCAACAAACACTCTCAAATTCTATGCCTTGTTTTCTCAATACTTCACGCCTTATGCAAAAATTGAATCATTACAACTAGTTATATGTTAAGAATTCCTTAATAATTAATTGTTATAATAAATTTTATAAATTTACATGTAATTATTTAATAATTTTCAATTGTAATATGCATTAATAAAGGATAATAGTATGCTCATCAATTTTGATAAAAAAGACAATGCAATCATGGCTAAGTTTCAAGAGCCCGCAGACTATTATTTCAAAATACTTTTGTTAGGCCAAACAGGTGCTGGTAAAAGTAGTCTACTCAATCGCTACGCAAGAAACTCATATATTGAAAACCATCCTCAAGGTGGAAGAACTGTGCATGGCAGTCGTATGGTCTGGTTGAACAATAAAAACATTAATGTCGATGTATTTGCTGTAGACAAATCGACTAATTCACAATTTACCAGTGGCGCAAATGCTATTTTTATTCTTTGTGACGTTACCGATGCT